>NZ_JBHXBG010000028.1:0-40575 GCF_042726755.1 Promicromonospora sp. NPDC060271
CAGGTCCGGGTCTTCCTGGAGCACCCGGGGAGACCCGGACAAGCGCTCTACCTCGCGGTGACCGCGGGGGTGACCGTCACGCCGGGGTGAGCGTGTACTTGGTCTGGAGGTATTCGTGGATGCCCTCGGCGCCGCCCTCGCGGCCGAGGCCCGACATCTTCCAGCCGCCGAACGGCGCCGCCGCGTTGGAGACGACGCCGACGTTGAGCCCCATCATCCCGGTCTCCAGCCGCTCGATCATGCGCTGGCCGCGCGCCAGGCTCTCCGTGTAGACGTAGCTCACGAGCCCGTACTCGGTGTCGTTGGCCAGTGCCACCGCCTCGTCCTCCGTGTCGAACGTGGCGATGGCGAGCACCGGGCCGAAGATCTCCTCACGCAGGATGTCGCTGCCGGGCGCGACGCCCGTCAGGACCGTCGGCTCGAAGAAGCTGCCCGCCCCGTCGATGCGCGAGCCGCCGGTGGTGAGCGCCGCGCCCCGGGCCACCGCGTCCTGGACCAGCGCCTCGGCCTTCGCGACCGCCTTGTCGTCCACCAGCGGGCCGATGGTCACACCGGACTCGGTGCCGCGGCCGACCACGAAGTCGTTCACCGCGGCGGTCACCCGGCGGGCGAACTCGTCGGCGACCGAGGAGTGCACGATGAAGCGGTTGGCGGCCGTGCACGCCTGCCCGATGTTGCGGAACTTCGCCGCGAGGGCGCCGCTCACCGCCTGGTCCAGGTCGGCGTCGTCGAAGATCACGAAGGGGGCGTTGCCGCCGAGCTCCATGGACGTGCGCAGCACGCCCGGCGCGGCCTGCGCCAGGAGCTTCTGGCCGACGGGCGTGGAACCCGTGAAGGACAGCTTGCGCAGCCTCGGGTCGCTGATGATGGGCTCGGAGACGGCGCCCGAGCTGGACGTCGTGACCACGTTGACCACGCCGTCGGGCAGGCCGGCGTCCTGCAGCAGCTTCGCGAGGTAGAGCGTGGTCAGCGGCGTCAGCGCCGCGGGCTTGACCACCACCGTGCAGCCGGCCGCGAGGGCGGGCGCGATCTTGCGGGTCGCCATGGCCAGCGGGAAGTTCCACGGGGTGATGAGGAAGCAGGGCCCGACGGGGTGCTGGCTGACGATGACGCGGCCGGTGCCCTCGGGGTTAGGCCCGTAGCGGCCCGTGATGCGCACGGCCTCCTCGGAGAACCAGCGCAGGAACTCACCGCCGTACGTGACCTCGCCGCGGGCCTCCGTGAGCGGCTTGCCCATCTCGAGGGTCATCAGCAGCGCGAAGTCCTCGCTGCGCTCCTGGAGGAGGTCGAACGCGCGGCGGAGGATCTCGCCGCGGGTCCTGGCGGGCGTGGCGGCCCACGCTGCCGCTGCGTCGACGGCGGCGTCGAGCGCGGCCATGCCGTCTTCCGCGGTGGCGTCCGCGATGGACTTGATCGTCCTGCCGGTCGCCGGGTCCTCGACGGTCAGGGTGGCGCCGGCCGCGGCGGGCCGCCACGTGCCGCCGATGAGCAGCCCGTCGGGGACGGAGTCCAGCAGGTCGGACTCGCGGGTGTCGGTCATGTGTTCTCCTTTGTGGGCGTGTCCGTGGGCGTGGGCGTGCTCGTGGGGCGCGGGGTGTCCGGCTGGAGCAGCGCGCCGGCGAAGAACGCGCTGAGCTCGTCCGTCGCGCTGAGGGGGAGCACGGCGGCAACGTACTGGTCCGGCCGCACGACGACCACCACGCCGCCCCGGTCGATGCCCCGCAGCTCGAAGATGTCCTGCGCGGGGTCGGTCGCGTACACCTTCTCGTAGTCGACCAGCTCAAACGGGCCGACGCGGGGCTTGAAGACCTCCGGCACGTCGGGGAACTCCACGCCGAAGTGGTCCTGCTGGTAGACGACCTTGACGTCGAGCACCGAGTCCGGGTCCGTGCCGGCCGGGGTGTGGCGCAGCAGCGGAGAGTCGGGTGCCGTGCCCAGCCACCGCGCCCACTCCCGCAGCGCCGACGGCTCGCCGGGCGCCGCGGCGTCGGCGAACGCGTAGACGCGCCAGCGCCCGTCCGCGCGGGCGTGGTGCCCGAGGTGGGCGGGGTTGCCCTCGGCGACGCGCTCCACCGGGGCGGACTTGAACCGCTTGCCGACCGGGAAGCCGGTGGCGAGGTGCTGATGGACCGGCTCGGACACGATCATGGAGGGCTGGTACTGCGTCATGAACCCGCAGGGGAACTCGGCGGTCTTGACGTAGAAGTCCTCGAGATAGGTCGGGTCGGGCAGGTCCTCCGGGGGCGTGGCCATGAGGCGCGACCACTCCCGGTCGAAGTCGATGAGGTCCTGCGCGACGACCTGCCGCTCGGCCGAGTAGGTGGCCAGCAAGGACTCCGGGGCCCGGCCCGTCAGCACGTGGGCGAGCTTCCAGGCGATGTTCCAGCCGTCCTGCATCGACACGTTCATGCCCTGACCGGCCTTCGCGCTGTGCGTGTGGCACGCGTCGCCCGTGAGGAACACCCGGGGCGTGCGGATGCCGGTGAGGTCGTCCGATACGTCGTCGAAACCGTCGGTGACCCGGTGACCCACCTCGTACACGCTGTGCCACGGCACGTCCTTCACGTCCAGCGTGTACGGGTGGATGATCCGGTTCGCCCGCGCGATCACCTCGTCCAGCGACGTCGAACGGATGCGGGCGCCCTCACCCGGCGGCACCTCGCCGAGGTCGACGTACCAGCGGGCCAGGTACCCGCCCTCGCGGGGGATGAGCAGGATGGAGCCGCCGTCGTGCGACTGGATGGCGCACTTGGTGCGCACGTCGGGGAAGTCCGTCACCGCGAGCACGTCCATCACGCCCCAGGCATGGTTGGCCCGGTCACCGACGGGCTTGCGGCCGATCGCCTGCCGGACGGCGCTGTGCGCGCCGTCGGAGCCGACGACGTACCGGGCGCGCACCGTGCGCTCGCTGCCCTCCCGCGGTCCGGTCGTGTGCCGCAGCGTCACCGTGACGGGGTGCGTGCCCTCCTCGGCGACGGTGAGCCCCACGACCTCCAGCCCGTAGTCCGGGGTCACCCGGGCGGGGGCCTTCGCCGCGACCTCGGCGAAGTAGTCGAGCACCCGCGCCTGGTTGACGATCAGGTGCGGGAACTCGCTGATGCCGTTGGCGTCGTCCGGCGGGACGGCGCCGCGGACGATGTTCGCCGGGTTGGCGGGGTCGGGCTTCCAGAACGCCATCTCGGTGATCCGGTACGCCTCGGCGGTGATGCGTTCCGCGAACCCGAACGCCTGGAACGTCTCGACGCTGCGTGCCTGGATGCCGTCGGCCTGGCCCATCTCGAGGCGTCCGGCCCGCCGCTCGACGACATGGGTGCGGATGTCGGGGAACTGTGCGAGCTGCGCGGCGGCGATCATCCCGGCCGGTCCGCTGCCGACGACGAGCACGTCGACCTCGTCCGGCAGCTCGGCGGGGCGTTCGAGACCGTAGCCGGCGGCGGGCTGGACGCGCGGGTCGCCGGACACGTAGCCGTGATGGTGGAACTGCATCGTTCTTCCGTTCTGCTCGTGGTGCGGCTCAGGCCCTGGCGAGGCCGTAGACCGGGCTGGCGGCCTGCAGCTCCTCGTGGTCCGGCCCCAGCGGGATGCCGGTGCGGTCGCGCAGCATGAGCACCGCCGCCAGCCCGATCACCGTCATGCCCGCCAGGTACATCGTCACCGCTGTCGTCGTGCCCGTCGCCTGGACCAGGGCCGTCGCGATCGTCGGCGCGAAGGCGCCGCCCAGGATCGACCCGATCGCGTAGGAGATCGAGACGCCGGAGAACCGGATCGACGCCGGGAACAGCTCCGCGTACAGCGCCGCCTGCGGTCCGTACGTAAGGCCGAGGCCGACGGACAGGAAGCTCAGGCCGAGCAGCAGCGAACCGAACGTCCCGCCGTTGACCAGCGGGAACAGGGCGAGCACACCCGCGAGCTGCACCACGAAGCCGATCGCGTACGTGGTGCGCCGGCCGAGGCGGTCGGACACCGCGCCCGCGAACCACGTGGAAACGAGCCAGACGACGGCGGAGATCGTCACCGCCCAGAGCACCGGACCGCGGTCGAGGCCGACCGGGCCTGCCGGGTCGGACGCGTAGCGCTGGATGTAGCCGCCGGTGGTCATGTATCCGACGGCGTTGTTGCCGGCGAAGACGAGGGCGGCGACGACCACCAGCGGCGTGTGCCTGCGGAAGAGCCGCAGCAGCGGCTGACGGGTGGTCTCGGCGCGCTGGGCGATCTCGACGAACACCGGGCTCTCCTCGACGCTCCGGCGCACCCAGTACCCGATGCCGATGAGCACCACGCTCAGCAGGAACGGGACGCGCCAGCCCCAGGTGAGGAACGCCTCGCCGGGCGCGACGGCGTTCATGACGCCGAGCACCCCGGACGCGAGCAGCAGGCCGAGGGGGACACCGATCTGGGGCGAGGCCCCGAACAGGCCGCGCCGCTCGACCGGTGCGTGCTCGCAGGACATGAGGACAGCCCCGCCCCACTCGCCGCCCGCCGAGATGCCCTGCAGGATCCGGAGCAGCACCAGCAGGACGGGCGCGGCGACGCCGATCTGGGCGTAGGTCGGCAGCAGGCCGATCAGGGCGGTGGCCACCCCCATCAGGACCAGGGTCAGGACGAGCACGACGCGCCGCCCGTACCTGTCGCCGAGGTGCCCCGCGACGAACGCGCCGAGCGGGCGGAACAGGAAGCTGACGCCCACCGAGCCGAACGCCAGAAGGGTGCCGAGGCTCGAACCGGCAGGCTCGAAGAAGAGCTCGCCGAAGACGAGACCGGCCGCCGAGGCGTAGATGAAGAAGTCGTACCACTCGACCGTCGTGCCGACGATGGTCGCGAGGACGACGCGGCGGCGCTCGCTGGACTCGGGGGTTCGGGCCGCGGCGGGCCCGTCCGGGACTAGGCGTGACATCGCATGACTCCCTCGTCATCCGGGCCTGCCGTCGTTGGCGGGCCGGTGGTGGGCTCGGCCGGGTGGCCTTGCCGGGTTCTCACGGACCATATACGATTTGAGATACAAACCGCCAGAGGTCATCCGGATCGGTGTCAGCGGAAGCGGTGGAAAGGCCGGCGGAACGGCGGGCAAGTCGACGGGCAAGGGAGCTCATGGGTACCGACGCAAGTACCGAGGCGCAGGCCTCTGCGACGCGGACACCGGCCGCGGGCGGTCCGCTCGCGAAGCGGCCGGGCAAGATCGTCGCCGTCCACATCGCCTACCTGTCGCGCGCCGAGCAGCGCGGACGGCGGCCCGCCACGCCGTCGTACTTCCTCAAGCCGACGAGCTCGCTCGCCGCCACCGGAGGCGTGGTGGAGCGGCCGGCCGGCACGGAGCTGCTCGCGTTCGAGGGGGAGGTCGCGCTGGTCATCGGCAGGCCTGCCCGGCAGGTGTCCGTCGAGGAGGCCTGGGACCACGTCGCCGCGGTGACCGCCGCGAACGACCTGGGCGTCTACGACCTGCGCTGGGCCGACAAGGGCTCGAACGTGCGCTCGAAGGGCCGCGACGGCTACACGCCCCTCGGTCCGGCGCTCGTCGACGCCCGCACGGTCGATCCCGCCGGGCTGCGCGTCCGCACCTGGGTCAACGGAGAGCTCGTGCAGGAGGACACCACGGACGAGGACGCGCTGCTGTTCCCGTTCGCGCAGATCGTGGCCGACCTGTCCCAGCACCTCACGCTCGAGACCGGTGACGTCGTGCTCACCGGCACGCCCGCGGGCTCGAGCGTGGTGGTGCCCGGCGATGTCGTCGAGGTCGAGGTGGACGCCCCTGCGGCGCCCGGCGCGCCGACGTCGGGCCGCCTGGTCACCACGGTGGTGCAGGGCGACGTGCCGTTCTCGGACGTCGGCGCCGGGCCGAGGGTAGACGACACGCAGCGGGCCGAGGCGTGGGGGAGCCGCGAGGCGGCGGGCCTGGCGCCGGAGCCGGGTGCCGAGCCGGCTGCCGGGGCGGAGCCGTTCGCGCTTACCGACGAGCTCGCGGACAAGCTGCGCCGTGCGCCGGTCGCGGGGCTCTCCGCCCAGCTGCGCAAGCGCGGTCTGGACAACGTGCTCGTCGAGGGGGTGCGGCCCAACGTGCCGGGCGCGACGATCGTCGGCCGCGCGCGGACCCTGCGGTTCGTGCCGAACCGGGAGGACCTGTTCGCCGCGCACGGCGGCGGTTACAACGCCCAGAAGCGGATGTTCGACACCGTCGGCGCCGGCGAGGTCATCGTGATCGAGGCGCGCGGCGAGAAGGGGTCGGCGACCCTCGGCGACGTCCTGGCCCTGCGGGCCCACGTGCGCGGGGCCGCGGGTGTGGTCACCGACGGCGGCGTGCGTGACTTCGAGGCCGTGGCCGCGACGGGCCTCCCCGTCTTCTCGGGCGGTCCGCACCCGGCGGTGCTCGGCCGCAGGCACGTCCCGTGGGACACCGACGTCGCGGTCGCCTGCGGCGGAGCGACGGTGCTGCCGGGCGACATCGTCGTGGGCGACGCGGACGGCGTCGTCGTCGTGCCGCCGCACCTGGCCGAGGAGGTGGCCGACGCGACGATCGCCCAGGAGGAGCAGGACACGTGGGTCGCGCAGCAGGTGGCCGCCGGCCACCCCGTGGAGGGGCTCTTCCCGCCGAACGCCGAGTGGCGGGCGCGGTACGAGTCCTGGAGGTCGGAGGCACAGGGGGAACAGGCCCAGGCGCCAGGCGGACCGGGGGAGTCGCGATGACCGGCGGCGACGGGACGGCGTCGGCCGTCGAGACCGCGTTCGCCGGCGCGCTCAGCAAGTCCCAGCTCGCGTACGACTACCTGCGCGACCGCATAGCGCTGCACGAGCTGAGCCCCGGGTACCGCCTCGTGCTGCAGAGCATCGCCGACGAGCTGGCGATGAGCGTCGTGCCGGTGCGCGAGGCGATCCGGCGGCTGGAGGCCGAGGGCCTGGTCACCTACGAGCGCAACGTCGGTGCGCGGGTCGCGATGGTCGACGAGCACGGTTACGTCGACGCCATGCAGGCCCTCGGCGTCGTCGAGGGTGCCGCCACCGGGCTCTCCGCGCCCGCCATCTCGGCCGCGGACCTGCGGCGGGCGAGGGAGGTGAACGACCACCTGCGCGCGGTGCTCGACCACTTCGACCCCCACGCGTTCACCGCACTGAACCGGCAGTTCCACTCGGTGCTGTTCGAGTCGTGCCCCAACAAGCTGCTGCTCGACATGGTCCACCGCGGCTGGGCCCAGCTCTCCGGCCTACGGGACTCCACGTTCGCGTTCGTGCCCGGCCGGGCGAGGGACTCCGTGGCCGAGCACGCCCACATCCTCGACCTGATCGCCGGCGGCGCCGACCCGCTCGAGATCGAGATCGCCGCACGCAACCACCGCTGGGCGACCATGCAGGCATTTCTGGACGCCCGCGCCGACAGGACAGACCGCGCCGACAGGGCGGCACCCCGCCCGACACCACTCAGGGAGACCCCGTGACCGACGAGCCGACCAACCAGCCGACCCGCCACGTGCCGGCCGACCTGCCCAGCCGCGTCCAGCACTACATCGGCGGCAAGTTCGTCGACTCGGTCGACGGCGGCACGTTCGACGTGCTCGAACCGGTGACCAACGACGTCTACCTGCAGGCGGCGGCGGGCAAGCAGGCAGACGTCGACCTGGCCGTCGCCGCCGCGCGCGACGCCTTCCTGAACGGGCCCTGGCCGAGGATGCTCCCGCGCGAGCGATCGCGGATCCTGCACCGGGTCGCGGACATCGTCGAGTCCCGCGACGCCCGGCTGGCCGAGCTGGAGAGCTTCGACTCGGGCCTGCCGATCACCCAGGCGCTGGGCCAGGCCCGCCGCGCGGCCGAGAACTTCCGGTTCTTCGCCGACCTCGTGGTGGCGCAGGCGGACGACACCTTCAAGGTCCCGGGCCGGCAGATCAACTACGTCAACCGCAAGCCGATCGGCGTCGCAGGCCTCATCACGCCCTGGAACACGCCGTTCATGCTCGAGTCCTGGAAGCTCGGCCCCGCGCTCGCGACGGGTAACACCGTGGTGCTCAAGCCCGCGGAGTTCACGCCGCTGTCGGCGTCGCTGTGGGCGGGCATCTTCGAGGAGGCTGGTCTGCCCGCCGGCGTGTTCAACCTGGTCAACGGCCTCGGCGAGGAGGCAGGTGACGCGCTGGTCAAGCACCCGGACGTGCCGCTGATCTCGTTCACGGGCGAGAGCAGCACGGGGCAGCTCATCTTCGCCAACGCCGCGCCGTACCTGAAGGGCCTGTCGATGGAGCTGGGCGGCAAGTCACCGGCCATCGTCTTCGCCGACGCCGACCTGGACGCCGCGATCGACGCGACGATCTTCGGCGTCTTCTCGCTCAACGGCGAGCGCTGCACCGCGGGGAGCCGCATCCTCGTGGAGCGTGCGGTCTACGACGAGTTCGTCGAGCGCTACGCCGCCCAGGCGAAGCGGGTGGTGGTGGGCGACCCGCAGGACCCGCGTACCGAGGTGGGCGCGCTGGTGCATCCCGAGCACTACGACAAGGTCGTCTCCTACATCGAGATCGGCAAGAGCGAGGGCCGCCTCGTGGCTGGCGGCGGGCGTCCGGCGGGCTTGGGAGGAGGCAACTACGTCGAGCCGACGGTCTTCGCCGACGTGCCGCCGTCGGCCCGGATCTTCCAGGAGGAGATCTTCGGGCCGGTCGTGGCGATCACCCCGTTCGACACCGAGGAAGAGGCGCTCGCCCTGGCCAACGGTGTGAAGTACGGGCTGGCCGCCTACGTGTGGACGAACGACCTGAAGCGTGCGCACAACTTCTCGCAGGCCATCGAGGCGGGCATGGTCTGGCTCAACTCGAACAACGTGCGCGACCTGCGCACACCGTTCGGCGGGGTCAAGGCGTCCGGTCTCGGCCACGAGGGCGGCTACCGCTCGATCGACTTCTACACCGACCAGCAGGCCGTGCACATCACGCTCGGCAAGGTGCACAACCCGACTTTCGGCAAGCCGATCTCTGGCAAGGGAGCCTGAAGATGACCGACCCGATCCCCACGCCCCTGGCGCCGCCGCCGGACATCCTGCGGTGCGCCTACATGGAGCTCGTCGTCACCGACCTGGCCGCCTCGCGGAGCTTCTACGTCGACGTGCTCGGCCTGGTCGTCACCGAGGAGGACGACGACACGGTCTACCTGCGCAGCCTCGAGGAGTTCATCCACCATAACCTGGTGCTGCGCAAGGGTCCGGTTGCCGCCGTCGCCGCCTTCTCGTACCGGGTGCGCAGCCCCGAGGAGCTGGACCGCGCGGTCGCCTTCTACGCCGAGCTCGGCTGCCGCGTCGAGCGTCGAGCCGAGGGCTTCACGAAGGGCATCGGGGACTCGGTGCGGGTGATCGACCCGCTCGGCTTCCCGTACGAGTTCTTCTACGACGTCGACCATGTCGAACGCCTCGCGTGGCGGTACGACCTGCACACGCCCGGCGCGCTCGTGCGCCTGGACCACTTCAACCAGGTGACGCCGGACGTGCCGCGCGCCGTGCGGTTCATGGAGGACCTCGGCTTCCGCGTCACCGAGGACATCCAGGACGCCGAGGGCACGACGTACGCGGCCTGGATGCGCCGCAAGCCGACGGTTCACGACACGGCGATGACGGGCGGCGACGGCCCGCGCATGCACCACGTCGCGTTCGCGACGCACGAGAAGCACAACATCATCGCGATCTGCGACAAGCTCGGAGCGCTGCGCCTGTCCGACCGCATCGAGCGCGGCCCCGGCCGGCACGGCGTGTCCAACGCCTTCTACCTGTACCTGCGCGACCCGGACGGGCACCGCGTGGAGATCTACACGCAGGACTACTACACGGGCGACCCCGACAACCCGGTGGTGACCTGGGACGTGCACGACAACCAGCGTCGTGACTGGTGGGGCAACCCGGTGGTGCCGTCCTGGTACACCGAGGCGTCGCTCGTCCTCGACCTGGACGGCAAGCCCCAGCCGGTTGTCGCACGGACCGACGCCTCCGAGATGGCCGTGACCATCGGCGCCGACGGGTTCTCCTACACGCGTCCCGAGGACAACGGTGCTGGGGCCGACGCGCTGCCCTCGTGGAAGCAGGGCGAGTACAAGCTGGGGCACCAGCTGTGACGGGGGCGGGGGAGCGCAGCCTGGACGACGCGACGATCACCAGCATCGCCGACGAGCTGGCCCGCGCCGAGGCCGAACGGACGACCGTGCCGCTTTTGACGGCGCGATATCCCGGCATGACCGTCGAGGATTCCTACGCGGTGCAGAACACGTGGCGCCGGCGCGGCATCGAGGCCGGACGGCGCCCCGTGGGTCGCAAGATCGGGCTGACGTCGAAGGTCATGCAGGCCGCCACCGGCATCACCGAGCCGGACTACGGTGCGATCTTCGCCGACATGGTCTTCGACAACGGCGCGGTCATCGAGCACTCGCGGTTCTCGAACGTGCGGATCGAGGTGGAGCTGGCCTTCGTGCTGCGCGAAGGGCTCAAGGGACCGGACGTCACGGTGTTCGACGTCCTGCGCGCGACCGAGTACGTGGTCCCGGCCCTGGAGATCCTGTCGTCGCGGATCGAGATGTCCGGGCGCACCATCGTCGACACGATCAGCGACAACGCGGCCATGGGCGGCATGGTCCACGGCGGCAACCCCGTGCGGGTCGACCAGACCGACCTGCGCTGGGTCCCGGCGCTGCTCTACCGCAACGCGACCATCGAGGAGTCCGGTGTGGCCGCCGCAGTCCTTGGCCACCCGGCCACCGGCGTCGCCTGGCTGGCGAACAAGCTCGCCCAGCACGACGACGCGCTGGAACCCGGGGAGATCGTCCTCGCCGGCTCGTTCACCCGTCCAGTGTGGATCGAGCCCGGCGACACCGTGCTTGCCGACTACCGAGAGCTGGGGACCGTCTCGTGCCGATTCGTCTGACCCTCCCGCCCACGTTCCGCGACCGCATCGCCGGCTCGAACCGGCCGCAGGTCGGCATGTGGGTGTGCACCGGCAGCCCGATCGTGGCGGAGATCTGCGCGGGCGCAGGCCTCGACTGGCTGCTGATCGACGGCGAGCACTCGCCAATCGGCCTGGAGACGACGTCGGCGCTGCTGCAGGCGGTGGCGCCGTACCCGGTCACGCCGGTGGTGCGGGCGCCGTCGGACGATGCGGTCGTGCTCAAGCAGCTGCTCGACCTCGGTGCGCAGAACCTGCTGGTGCCCATGGTCGACACGGCCGAGCAGGCGGCCGCCGTCGTGCGGGCGGTGCGTTATCCGCCGCGGGGCATCCGCGGCGTGGGCAGCGCGCTGTCCCGGGGCGCGCGCTGGAACCGCGTGGCGGGCTACATGGCCGACGCCGACCGGTACGTCTCGCTGTTCGTGCAGGTCGAGTCGGTGACCGGCGTCGCGAACGCGGCGCGGATCGCGGCGGTCGACGGGGTCGACGGCGTCTTCGTGGGCCCGTCCGACCTGGCTGCCTCGATGGGCGTGCTCGGACAGCAGACGCACCCGGACGTCACGGCCGCGGTCCGGTCGACCTTCGAGGCGGTGCGCGCCGCGGGCAAGCCCGTCGGCGTCAACGCCTTCGACCCGGCGGTGGCTCGGTCGTACCTGGAGGCGGGGGCGTCCTTCGTGCTGGTCGGGGCCGACGTCGCGCTGCTGGCCCGCGGCTCGGAAACCCTGGCCGACACCTGGATCGGCAGCAGCGAGGGCGAGGCGGACGGCTAGCGGTCGACGAACGTCAGCGCGAGCAACTGTTCCCGGAGCCGCGTCAGCTCCTCCGGTGCGGACTCCATGCCCCAGACCGGCTGGGCGCTGACGCCGTCCGCCGCCGCGAGGACGAGCGACAGCACGTCCTCGGGGAGACCATCGGCCCGCAGGTCCTCCTGCCAGCGCTGCGCGTCGGCGCGCGCGAGCTCGGTGACCGCGTCCACCGTCGAGAGGTGCGCGATCACCACCAGCGCGTCGCGAGACGCCGCCGGGTCCAGCGCGCCCTCGATCGACACCCGCACGTAGCCGCGCACCAGGCGTCCGGGAGCGTCGTCGTCCGGTGGGACGGCGGCCAGCACCGCGGCCCGGAACCGCTCGAGCCAGTCGGCGGCCATCGCCAGCAGCAGCTCCTGCTTGCTCGCGAAGTGGTAGAGCAGGCCGCCCTTGGAGACCCCCGCGCGGCGTGCGACGTCGTCGAGGGTCGCCGAGATCCCGCGCTCGCGGACCAGGCGGCTCGCCGCGTCCAGCAGCGCGGCGCGCGTCTGCTCCGGGTCCCTGCCCGCCGTCCGACCCACTGACCAACACCTCACCCTCGGATGTGCCACTCGGCACGGACTGTCTCGGCATGGACTATAGGGCCCGCCGGTCAGAGCTCACCGACCGGAGCCCACCGACCGGAGCCCACCAATCAGAGCACGCTGCCCGGGGCATGTGGAAGAAACTGTACCGGCTGGACGGTACAGTAGTGGGATGACCGCTTCAGCTCCTGTCCTCCCGACGCGCCGCAGGTGGGCCGCGCTCGCCGTCCTCGTGCTCGCGGTCGGCCTGCTCGCCATCGACGGGACCGTCCTCTACCTGGCGGTCCCGTCACTGACCCGCGACCTCGCACCGACCGCCACCCAGGTGCTCTGGATCGGCGACATCTACTCGCTGGCCATCGCCGGGCTCCTCGTCGCGATGGGCACCCTTGCCGACCGGGTCGGGCGCAAGCGCCTCCTGCTCATCGGGTCGACGGCGTTCGGCGCGGCCTCGGCGCTCGCGGCCTTCGCGCCGAGCGCGGAGATCCTCGTCCTCGCCCGCCTCCTGCTCGGCGTGGCGGGCGCGACGATCATGCCCTCGACGCTCTCGCTCATCCGCACGCTGTTCCCCGAGGCGCGCGAGCGCAGCCGGGCCATCGCCGTGTGGTCGGCGGCGGCCGGCGGTGGCGCCGCCGTCGGACCCCTGATCGGCGGCGCACTGCTCGAGCACTTCTGGTGGGGCTCGGTCTTCCTCGTGAACGTCCCGGTGGTCGTCGTGCTCGTCATCGCGGGCGCGGTGCTGCTGCCCGAGGCGAAGGACCCCGAGCCCGGGCGCCTCGACGTCCTGTCGGTCGTGCTGTCGTTCGCGGCGGTGATGCCCCTGGTGTGGTCGATCAAGCACGCGGCGTCCGAGGGCGTTGACGCGACGGCGGTCGGGGTGCTGGCGCTCGCGGTGCTGTCCGGCGTCGGTTTCGTGCGTCGCCAGGCCCGCCTGGTCGCCGACGGGCGCGGTCCGCTGCTCGACGTCGGGCTCTTCAAGATCCCGGCGTTCAGCGGAGCCGTGGCGGCGAACCTGATAGCGATCTTCGCGCTCACCGGCATGCTGTTCTTCTTCTCGCAGTACCTCCAGCTCGTGCGGGGTTATTCGCCGCTGGTCGCCGGTGTCGCCGAGCTGCCCGCCACCATCGCGTCGATCGTCGTGGTCGTGGTGGTGGGCTGGTCCATCACGCGGTTCGGCCGCGGCCCCGCCATCGCCCTCGGTCTCGGGGTCACGGCGCTCGGCATGGTCGCGATCGCGGTGGCCGAGGGTGCCGACCACTACGCGTGGCTCGCGCTGGCCCTCGTGCCCGCCGGCCTGGGGGTCGGTCTGGCGATGACCCTGACCACCGACGCCGTCGTCTCCGCGGTGCCGCCCGCGAAGGCGGGCGGGGCGTCGGCGATCTCCGAGACCGCCTACGAGCTCGGCGTCGCGCTGGGGGTCGCCGTGCTCGGCTCGCTCGTCACGCTGGGCTACCAGGCGCGCGTCACGCTGCCCGCCGACCTGACCGCGGGCGACCGGGCGCAGGCGGGCGACTCGCTCGCCTCGGCGGTGGCGGTCGCCGGCGAACGGGCGGACGTCCTGGACGCGGCCAGGGAGGCGTTCGTCGCCTCTCTCCAGGTCGCGTGCGTGGTGGCAGCGGTGCTGACCGCGGTAGCGGCCCTGGTCGCGTGGCGGCTCATCCCGGCAGAGGGCAAGAACGTCCGGTGAGCAGTGAGCGGTCGGCAGGCCGGGCCGGTCAGGGCGCCAGGTCCGCCACGCCTCTGCCGCTGCGGACGTCGAACGGTACGGACACCTGGTCGTGCGTGATCAGCCACTCGCCGTCGACCCTGCGGAAGCAGAGCGTGGCCCGGACCCACATGCCGCCGGTCTCCGCACCGGTCGCCAGGGTGCCGCTCAGCCTGCCGAAGCCGTGCGCGAAGGCGACGTTATCGTCGACGGTGAACGCCAGGTCACGCAGCTCGTAGCACACGTCGCGGAAGAAGGTGAAGACACTCGTCCAGCTCCGCAGCTTCGCCTCGCGGCCGAGGTGCTGCAGCGGCGGCTCGACGTCGAAGGACACGACGTCGCTCGCGTAGAGCCGGCCCAGCCCGTCGAGATCCTTGGCCTCGATCCGCTCGACCAGCGCGTCCACCCGCTGCCGGACCTGCGCCTCGCCCGCTGCGTTGATCGTCCTGCCGCTTACGTCGTCGCCCGCGATCCCGGTGGCTTCGCTTCCCGTGGTCATCGTCCGTGGTCCCTTCGGTCCGGTGAGTTCGTCACGATGACCTGACGCCTCGAGCCCGCCGGATGTGACAGGCCGACCGTCACGTTCGCTCAGCGGGTCCGCCGGCGTTCCAGTCGAATCGTGTAGACCGTGCCGGCCGGCTCAGTCCTGTGCGTCGGCGCCGGCCCGGGGCGCGCGGTGCCGTCCGCCTCGGTGGCCGTCGGCAACCAGCCGTCGTCCGAGGCCGCGGAGCGTCCAGGAGACCTCGCGGACGTCGATGAACGCGCGTGTGCACCCGGCGCAGCCGTCCAGATGGAGCTCGACACGGTGACGTCTGCCGGGGGCCAGTCGTCCGTGGAGGTAGTCGTGCAGTGCGGCGCGAGCGGCGCGGCACTCGGGCCGGCGTGCGTCCTGGTTGTATGCGTCCCTGCTGCGGGCGGACCGTACGGGAGCCCCGACCCGGTCGGCGGGGTCGGTCAGGCCGGCGAGCGCGGAGCGGAGCTGGGCGACGGCGGTCGGCTGGGCGGCGGCCGGCCGGGTGACCGGCCTGTCGACCGGTGCGGTGCCCGGCTCGGTGCCCGACCCTGGGCGCGGCCGGTCGACCCGAGGAGCGCCCGTGGCCGTCATGCGAACCCGTCCCCTTCGATCCCTGGTTTCCGACCCGCGGGCAACGGTTCCACGAGTAGGGTGCCGCGCAACTCGGGCGAGCTGCGCGACACCCTCTGCGACGCCCTCCGCGTCGCTCCTGCTCAGCGCAGCCGGCGGAAGAACCCGCGGATGTCGTCGATCAGCAGGTCAGGCGCGTCGTGCGCCGCGAAGTGCGAGCCCGTCTCGTACACGTTCCACGAGACTATGTTCTTGTGGTCCCGCTCGGCGAATGCGCGGATCGAGTGGAAGTCCCAGGCGAAGTTGGCCAGCCCGATCGGCACGGTGGTCGGCTCGGTCGGCTTGTCCGTGGCGTGGAAGTCCTCGTAGTAGAGCCGTGCCGACGACGCCGCCGTGTTGGTGAGCCAGTAGATCATCGTGTTCGTGAGCACGTAGTCGGGGTCGAGGTTCGGGCCGAGGAGCTGCGCGTTCCAGCCGAGCTGTCCCACCGGGGAGTCCGCGAGCGCGTGCGAGAGCGTCTGCGGGGCGGTCGACTGCAGCTTGTCGTACGCGCCGCCGTTCTCCAGCCACCAGGCCAGGAACTCGACGTTCTTCTGGTCCTCCGGCGACAGGCCCTCCAGCTCGGCGGGATCGCCGGACGGGAACGAGAAGATCTGGGTCACGTGCACCCCCAGCACGTGCTCGGGGTCGAAGCGCCCGACCTCCGGCGAGATGAGGGAGCCGCCGTCGTTGCCGTGCGCGCCGTACTTCTCGTACCCGAGGCGGTGCATCAGCTCGGCCCACGCCTTCGCGATCCGGTACCGGTTCCAGCCCTTGTCGGTGGTGTGGCCCGAGAAGCCGAAGCCCGGCACCGACGGGATCACCAGGTGGAACGCGTCGGCCGGGTCACCGCCGTGGGCCCGCGGGTCGCTCAGGCGGTCGATCACGTCCAGGTACTCGACCACCGTCGTCGGCCAGCCGTGCGTGAGCAGCAGGGGAGTCGCGTCCGGCTCGGGGGAGCGGACGTGCATGAAGTGCACGTTCTGTCCGTCGATGGTCGTGGTGAACTGCGGATACTCGTTCAGCCGCGCCTCCCAGGCGCGCCAGTCGTACTCCTCGCGCCAGCGCCGGACGAGGCCCTGCAGGTACTCGAGCGGGACGCCGTAGTCGCCGCCGACGTCGGGCAGCTCGTTGGTCCAGCGCACGCGGGCCAGGCGCTGGTCGAGGTCGTCGAGGTCGGCCTGGGGGATGTCGATACGGAACTCGTCGATGCTGTTCTCGTTGATGCTCTGCTCGTTGACCTGCTCGTTGATGTCCATGTCTTCACTCTGACAGCCCATTAGGAAGACTCGCTTCCTCATAGCGTGCGAATCTTGGGTCATGTTGGAAACCTCCGCGCGGCTCCTGCGCCTGCTCTCGCTCCTCCAGCTCCCGCGCGACTGGACCGGTACCGAGCTGGCCCAGCGGCTCGGGGTGAGCGGGCGGACCGTACGCACCGACGTCCAGCGCCTGCGGGACCTCGGGTACCCGGTGGCGGCCACCCGCGGGAACGTCGGCGGCTATCGCCTCGGGGCCGGCGCGGACCTGCCGCCGCTGCTGCTCGACGACGACGAGGCGGTAGCGGTCACCGTCGGGCTCCGGACGGCGACGGGCGGCGCCATCGCGGGGATCGAGGAGGCGTCGCTCCGGGCGCTGGCCAAGCTGGAGCAGGTGCTGCCGTCCCGGCTGCGTCGCCGGGTCAGCGCGCTGCAGACCTATACGGTGCCGGTGCCCCGCGATGACGCGGGACCGTCCGTCGACACGGAGATCCTGACGGCGCTCGCCGCCGTCTGCCGGGACCGTGAGCGGCTCCGGTTCGACTACGCGGACCACTCCGGCGCGGCCACCGTGCGCGCGGTGGAGCCCTACCGGCTGGTGAGCTGGGGCCGCCGCTGGTACCTCTTCGCGTGGGACCTGGACCGGGACGACTGGCGCACCTTCCGCGTCGACCGGATGCGGCCGCGCATCCCTGCCGGCCCGCGGTTCGCTCCGCGCGAGCTGCCGGACGACGTCGCGGCGTACGTGTCGAGCCGGGTCTCCGCCGCCGCGTGGCGCTACCGGGCGCGGGTGACCGTGCACGCTCCCGCCGAGGTGGTGGGCGAACGGATCAGCCCGGCGGTCGGCGTCGTCGAACGCGTCGACGAGCACACGTGCGTGCTGGACACCGGCGCCGACACCGTGGAGACCCTCGGCGCGCACCTGGGGCTGCTCGACGCGGACTTCGAGGTGACGGGCCCGCCGGAGCTCGTCGCCCACCTCCGCCGTCTGGCGACCCGCTACGCCCGCTCGACCCCGCCCACCTGATCGTTGAGTGCTGGGTATTTGCCCTTCCCGAGCCGGGAAAGGGGCAAATACCCAGCACTCAACGGGTGAGGTGGGTCAGAGGGCTCCGCCTGCTGCCCTCGGGGCAGTGGTGGACTCGCCCGCGTCGCCGATCGTCTCGCGCGCCACGTAGTTCTCGAGGTCGAACAGGTTGTCGCCGGCCCGCTTGGCGACGGTGACGAGAGTGGTCGCCGCCGCGACCTCCTCGACCTGCTCCTCGAGGAACCACATGAGGAACTGCTCGCCCAGGGCGTCGCCCTCCTCGCGTGCCGCGCGGAAGATCGCCTCGATCTGCCGCGTGACCTGCTGCTCCTGGTCCAGCGCGAGCTGGAGCGGCTCGATCACGTCCGTGAAGTCGTTGCGCACAGCGGGGGTCCCGGGGATCTGCACGGGCAGGCCGCGGTCCAGGTGGTACTGCACGATCATCATCCCGTGGTTGCGCTCCTCGAGCGCCTGCCGGTAGAAGTGCGCGGCCAGCTGCGGCAGGTCGTGGCTGTCGAACCAGACAGCGATCGCCACGTACTGCAGGTGCGCGGCCAGCTCGTGGCCCACCTGCTCGCCCAGCAGGCGCAGGTACTGCGAATTCTCCGAGGTCGTCGTCATGCCGCTCACGCTACCCGGGGTCGGGGACACTCCGCCTCTTGACACATGCCCATATGGGTATATGTTTGAGCCATGGCACGAGCAGCTACCACTACCGACGCGTTCAACGCGGTGGCCGAGCCGCGCCGTCGCGAGATCCTCGACGCCCTGGCCGGCGGCGAGCTCGCGGTGGGCGACCTGACTGAGCTGCTCGGGCTCACCCAGCCGCAGGTGTCCAAGCACCTGCGGGTCCTGAGGGAGGTGGGGCTCCTGGACGTGCGCGACGACGGGCGCCGTCGTCTGTACCGCGTGAACGGCGCGCCGCTGCGCGCGGTGCACGACTGGGTGGCCCGCTACGAACGGCTCTGGAACGAGCGGTTCGACCTGGTCGACGACGTGCTCGCCGAGCTCACCGACACCGACACCGACACCGATGCCGGCACCGGCACAGAGACAGAGACCGAGACGCAGACCGAGACAGAAACCGGAAGAGGAGACTGATATGGCCACCACGACCAAGGGCACCGCCGTCCTGACGCTACCCAGTGACACCGAGATCCTGGTCACCCGGGAGTTCAACGCACCGCGCCACCTCGTGTGGCAGGTGCTCACCGAGCCCGACCTGATCAAGCGCTGGTGGGCGGGGCAGCGCGGGACCGTGACGAGCGCATCCGTCGACCTCCGCGTCGGCGGCACGTGGCGATACGTCATGACGGCCGACGGCGGGTTCGAGGTGGGCTTTCACGGCGAGTTCCGCGAGATCGACGCGCCGGCGAGCATGGTGCAGACCGAGGTCTACGAGGGGGCGCCCGACGGCGACTCGGAGCCCACCCTGAACCACTACACGCTCACCGAGCGCGACGGGCGCACAACGCTCACGGTCCGCACGGTCACGTCGAGCAAGGAGCTGCGCGACCTGATCATCGACTCCGGCATGGAGGGCGGCATGCAGGAGGGCTACGACCTCCTGGAGGAGCTGGCGGTGAACCTGGCGGCGTCCTGACCCCCGGCGTCGTTGAGTGCTGGGTATTTGTCGTTCCACGAGCCGAAGCTCGACAAATACCCAGCACTCAACGGAGGGCGGTTCGGAGGGCTGCCGTCAGCTCCTCGACCTGGGTCAGCTGCTCTGGCGTCAGGGCGTCCACGAACAGCTCGCGGACGGCGCGCAGGTGCGGGACCGACGCGCTCCGGAAGGCATGTGCACCCTGGTCCGTGAGCACCACCTCGGCGCCGCGGTAGTCGACGGCGCAGTCGTCACGGCGGATGAGGCCCCGCCCCTCCATGCGCCGGATGTGATGGGACAGCCGGCTGCGCTCCCAGCCGACGGCGTCCGCGAGCTCGGAGGAGCGCAGCCGGCGTCCGTCCGCCTCGCTCAGGGCGAGCAGCACCGCGTAGTCGCCGGGCGAGAGCGCCGACTCCTCGTGCAGGCGGCTGCTCAGCCGCGTGTTCAGCGCCTGCGCGGTCTCGATGAACCCGCGCCAGATGCGAAGCTCGTCCGCCGTCGGCGACTGCCGGGTGCCTGCCCGGCTCGGGCGGGGTGGCGTGTCCTGCGTCACGGTGACCTCCAGTGATTGACGTGTCAACCATATCGGGCGCATGATTGACACGTCAATCAAATGTGCAGGGCAGTCGTGGAGGAGTCCTTATGGGCGACATCGAGATGGGCGACATCGAGTTCGGCATCGACACTTTCGGCGACCTGCCGCGGGACGACCGCGGTGAGGTCATGTCCCACGGCGCGGCCATCCGCAGCACCGTCGAGGAGGCGGTGCTCGCGGACCAGATCGGGATCGACGTGATCGCCGTCGGCGAGCACCACCGGCCCGAGTTCGCGATCTCCACGCCGGAGACGGTGCTGGCCGGCATCGCGACCGGCACCTCGAAGATCAAGCTCGCCTCCGGCGTGACCGTCCTGAGCTCGGACGACCCGGTGCGGGTGTTCCAGCGGTTCGCGACCGTCGACGCGCTGTCGAACGGCCGGGCCGAGGTCATCCTCGGGCGCGGCTCGTTCACGGAGTCGTTCCCGCTGTTCGGCTACGACCTGCGCGACTACGACCAGCTCTTCGAGGAGAAGATCGACCTGTTCGTGAAGCTCCTCGACGAGAAGCCGGTCACCTGGGAGGGCACGCTGCGGCCGGCGCTGGAGAACGCCGACGTCTTCCCCAAGACGGACTCGGGCCGCCTGACCACCTGGGTCGGCGTGGGCGGCTCGCCGCAGTCGGTGATCCGCACCGCCCGGTACGGCCTGCGGCTGATGCTCGCGATCATCGGTGGGGCGCCCGAACGGTTCGTGCCGTACGTCGACCTCTACCGCCGGGCGACCAGGGAGCTCGGCACCACCGCCTACCCGGTGGGCATGCACTCGCCGGGCTTCGTCGCCGAGACGGACGAGAAGGCGATGGAGCTGTTCTACCCGGGGTACAAGGTGATCCGCGACCGCATCGGCGCCCTGCGTGGCTGGCCGCCCCTGCGCCGCGAGGAGTTCGAGGCGGACGTCGCCGAGGGCTCGCTCTACGTGGGCTCGCCCGAGACCGTCGCCCGCAAGATGGCCCGCGCCATCGGCGCCCTCGACGTCGGCCGGTTCGACCTCATCTACTCCTCGGCGGGCACGGTCCGCGCGAGCGACCGGCTGCGCGCCGTCGAGCTCTACGGCACGCAGGTCGTCCCGATGGTCCGCGAGCTGCTCGCCGAGCAGCCGGCAAAGGTGGAGGTGGCGTGATGGCGGCCGCTCCCGTGCGCACGCTCGGCATCCTCGGTGCCGGCAAGGTCGGCACGGTGCTCGCCCGTCTCGCGGTCGCGGCCGGGTACCGCGTGCTCGTGGCGGGCTCCGGCGACCCGGCCCGGATCGCGCTCACCGTGGAGGTCCTCGCCCCGGGGGCCCGCGCGGTCGACGGGGAGACGGCGGCCCGCGAGGCGGACGCCGTCGTCCTCGCCCTCCCGCTCGGCAGGTACCGGTCGATCCCGGCCGGCGCGCTGGAGGGCAAGCTCGTCGTCGACTCGATGAACCACTGGTGGGAGATCGACGGGCCCCGCGACGGGATCCTGGCGGCGGGGGAGTCCACGAGCGAGCTCGTCCAGGCCGCGCTCCCGGGCGCGCGCGTCGTCAAGGCGTTCAACCACATGGGCTATCACGACCTGGAGGACGGAGCCCGGCCGGCCGGCGCACCCGGCCGCAAGGCGATAGGGATCGCCGGCGACGACCAGGCCGACGTCGCGGCGGTGGCCGCGATCGTGGACGCGCTCGGCTTCGACCCGGTGGTCGTCGGAAAGCTCGCCGAAGGGGTCCGCATGGAGCCCGGCACGCCGGCGTTCGGTGCGAACGTCGATGCCGGGCGGCTCGAGGAGATGCTGGACGGCGACCGCTCGGCCGCTCGGTAGCATCAGTCTGCCGCCGGACAGGTCGGCACCGGACGCACGCTGGGCGCAAGGGGGGGAACGATGGTGACGCGGCTCGCACGCCAATGGGTGCTCGGCTGGGCGGTCTCGCGGGGGACCGAACCGCCCGTCGAGCAGGCGGAGGGTTTACGCATCGACGTCGGGCTGCCGCACCACGTGGCACGGTACGTGCTGCTCGACGCCGACGAGGCCGCGGTGGAGGCCGCCGTCCGCAAGATCGCCGGATCGGTCACGGTGCCGAACACCTGGCTCAAGGCGTTCGTCGCGCCGGAGCTCGTCGCGTCCTGGCTCCCGCCCGGCTGGACGTCCGGGCCGCCGACCTTCCTCATGGCCACCGGTCTCCCGGCCATGGAGCTGCGCCCGTCGCAGGTGCGTGCCCCCGACGGGTACGCGCTGACCACCGAGACCACGGCAGGCGTGACCTTCGTCCGCGTGCTCGCCGCCGACGGCGCGGTCGCAGCCCGCGGACAGATCGCGGTGACCGGCGAGAGCGCCGTCGTCGACCAGGTGGAGACCGATCCCGCTCACCAGCGCCGCGGCCTGGGCAGCCTGGTGATGCGCACGCTGGCGAACGACGCCGTCGCGAGGGGCGCCTCGACGGGCGTGCTCGGGGCGAGCGCCGAGGGCCGAGCCCTGTACGAGGCGCTGGGCTGGCAGGTGCACGCGCCGCTCGCCGGGTTCGTCTACCGGGCTACTGCCTGAACCCTGCCGGTCGGGCGGTCGGGCGGTCAGACCCTCAGCTCGCGCACTGCCCCGTCGACACCGGCGTGTCCAGCGCGGTGGCCTGCTCGGCGACCGGGAGCAGCTCGGCGCTCGTCATTGCGTAGCCGATGTTCTCCTCGGAGACGTCGCGTGCGAAGACGACACCGGCCACGTCGCCCCCGGTGGTCAGGAGCGGGCCGCCCGAGTTGCCGGGGCGTACCTCGGCGGCCAGGGAGTAGACCTCGCGGTCGTTCGCGCCGCGTCCGTACGAGTCCGGCACGCGGGTCGTGCTGACGCTGAGCACCCCGGCGCTGCCCGAGGTGAACGGGCCGCCGTAGGGATACCCCTGGACGACGGCGCGGTCACCCACCGAGAGGGTCGGCGCGATGTCGAGCGGGTCGGCGGCCAGCCCGCTGACGGCGATCACCGCGAGGTCGTCGACGGGGTCGTAGTACACGACCCGGCCCTCCCGGACCTCGCCGCCGGGCAGCTCGACGACCGGAAGGTCGACACCCGCCACGACGTGCGCGTTGGTCACCAGGCGGTCGGGCGCCACGACGAAGCCCGACCCGGTCGAGCTCTTCCCGCACGCGTACGCGATGCCCGAGATCCGGGCCACCGACTGTGCGGAGGCCTCCAGGTCGGCGTTGTCGAGGTCGACGGCCGGCACCACCGGCGTGTCCCGCGGCACCATCAGGATGTTCAGGCGCGGCAGGCCGTCGTCGAGCACCATGGCGCGCATCTCGGCGAGCGGGCGGCCGACGGCGGGCGGCGTCAGCTCGTCGATCGTGCGCAGGACGGCGGACGACGAGACCGCCGAGGCGACGCCAGGCGCACCGGTGGCGCTCACCGCGTTGCCGACGAACGAGAGCGCGAGGGCGACGACGCCCACGTTCGCGACCCCGCCCAGCAGTCGCTCGAGCGGGCGGAGCGAGGTGCGGTCGACGCCCTGGCGCAGGCTCCGGCCCATGCCCGCCCCGACGGACGCGCAGAACAGCGGCAGCAGGACGGCCACGGCGACGGACACCGGTCCGCGCCACTCGGACGTGGGCAGCAGGTCGTTGACAGCGGGGACCGCCCAGAAGGCGGCGACGCCGCCGACGATGAGCCCGATCAGGCCGCCGAGCGTAGCCAGGAGGCCACGGCTCAGACCCGCCATGAGGGCCATGAACAGCACCACGAGAAGCACCAGGTCGAACAGCTGCACGGGGCTCCTTCGGGGGCGGTGGGCTACGGGCGGTCGGGCAGGATGAGATGACCGTAAGCGCTGAACCTCTCAGCCGCGGCGCGCAACGCACCTCCATCACCCGATCCGCCGATTTGCGGTGAGAAGTTCACCGCCACTTTCACCTTTCTTTCGGCGGCCTCGTGCGGGTGGGGGCGAGCAGCCGTGCGGGGACACCTCGGTCACCGCTAGGGTGCCGCCCGCGGGTGCACATCTTTTTCACCCGCTGGTATGCCCGAATCCTCCTACCCTGGAGCGCCTATGAGCTTCGCCGACCGCATCGTCGCCACGAACGAGCTGATCTGGTCGATCCCGCTGATCGCCCTCTGCCTTCTCGCCGGTCTCTACTTCTCCCTCCGCACCGGGTTCCTCCAGGTCCGGCACATCCCCGACATGCTCAGCCAGCTCAAGAAGGGCGAGAAGTCGGAGAACGGCACCTCCTCCTTCCAGTCGCTGATGATGTCGCTCGCCGGCCGCGTGGGGATGGGCAACATCGGCGGCGTCGCCACGGCCATCGCCTTCGGCGGCCCCGGCGCGGTGTTCTGGATGTGGGCCTCGGCGTTCCTCGGCGCCGCCACCTCGTTCATCGAGTGCACCCTCGGTCAGATCTACAAGGAGAAGGACCCGGACACCGGTGAGTACCGCGGTGGCCCCGCCTACTACTTCGAGAAGGCGTACAAGCACAAGGCCCGTCGTCTGTCCCTGACGTACGGGATCGTCTTCGCGGCGGTCACCATCCTCGCGATGAGCTTCTTCCTGCCCGGCGTGCAGGCCAACGGCATGGCCTCGGCCATGAACAACGCGTGGGGAGTGCCCACCTGGGTCACCGCCGTCGGCCTGGTGATCCTGCTGGCGTTCATCGTCATCGGCGGCGTCAAGCGGATCGCGCACTTCGCCGTGATCGTGGTTCCCACCATGGCCCTGCTCTACATCCTCATCGCGGCCGTCGTGTTCTTCCTGAACTTCACCGAGATCCCCCGGGTGTTCGAGCTGATCTTCGGCAGCGCGTTCGGCGTCCAGCCGGTGTTCGGAGCGATCCTCGGCCTCGCCGTCAGGTGGGGCGTGCAGCGCGGCATCTACTCCAACGAGGCCGGCCAGGGCACCGGTCCGCACGCCGCTGCCGCCGCCGAGGTCTCGCACCCCGCCAAGCAGGGCTTCGCGCAGTCCTTCGCTGTGTACGTCGACACCCTGTTCGTCTGCTCCGCGACCGCGTTCATCATCATCTCGACCGGCATGTTCAACACCTTCGCCGGCGAGACCTGGCCGAGCGAGGCGATCCACGAGGGCCACGGCGGCCTGAGCGTCGACGTCGAGCCCGGGCCGGGCTTCGTGCAGGAGGGCCTGGACTCGGTGTTCCCGGGCGCCGGCCCGTCGTTCATCGCCGTCGTGCTCGCGTTCTTCGTGTTCACCACGATCGTCGCGTACTACTACATGGCCGAGACCAACCTGACTTACCTCACCCGGAAGATGAAGAACCGGCTCGTGGCACGGGGGATGCTGCGGGTGCTGCAGGCGCTGGTGCTGATCTCGGTGGCCTACGGCGCCGTGACCACGGCCGGTGCGGCGTGGGGCCTCGGCGACATCGGTGTGGGCTCTATGGCCTGGCTGAACATCGTCGGCATCCTGTTCCTCCAGGGCCCCGCGCTGAAGGCGCTCAAGGACTACCGCGAGCAGAAGAAGCGGGGCCTCGACCCGCAGTTCGACCCGCGGCGGCTCGGCATCGAGAACGCGACGTTCTGGGAGGACCGCGCCGACCACCGCCTCAAGGCCGCGCCCGCCGAGTAGCAGTCCGCCCGAGACCGTTGAGTGCTGGGTATTTGTGGGCAGAACCGTCGCAGGCCGACAAATACCCAGCACTCAACGATCAGTCGTCCAGGGGGGACGGGCCCAGGTCGTCCAGGAGCTCCTGCATGCGGGCGTAGGCCTTGTTGCGGTAGGCCACCAGCTCGGCCGTCCGCTCGGGATCGATCTTCCGGAAGCCGCCGCCGGACTTGGTGCCGAGGTGTCCCGCGTCGATCCGCTCCTGGAGGATCGGCGGCGTCGCGAACCGCTCGGGGAACGTCGTCTGGAGCGAGCGGTAGCAGAACGCGTACACGTCGAGCCCCGCCATGTCGGCGATCGCGAACGGCCCGAAGAACGGGAGCCGGAACCCGAAGGTGGTCCGGGCGATCATGTCGATGTCCTCCACCGAGGCGACGCCCTCGTCCACGAGCTTGGTCGCCTCGTGGAACAGGGCGTACTGCAGGCGGTTGAGCACGAACCCGGTGGCGTCCGTCAGCCGCGCGCTGCGCTTGCCGACCTGCGCCAGCAGGGCCTCGACCGGTTCCAGCACTGCCTCGGAGGTCCCGGCGTGCGGGATCAGCTCGACGCCGGGGATGAACGGCGCCGGGTTGCTGAAGTGCACTCCCAGGAACCGCTCGGGGGCGCTGACCTGCTCGGCGAGCTGCGTGATCGAGATCGTGGAGGTGTTGCTGCCGATGATGGCCGTCGGGTTGGCCGCGCTGATCCGCGCGAGGGTCGCGTGCTTGAGCTCCAGGATCTCCGGCACCGCCTCCTCGACGAACCGCGCGCCCTCCACGGCCTCCTCGATGGAGGCCGCGGCGCTCAGCCGGCCCCGGACGGTCTCGGTCGCGCCGTCGGGGAACAGCCCCTCTGCCTCGAACTCCGCGGTCTCCCGCAGGATCCGCTCCAGGTTGCCTGTCGCCACCTCCGCCGAGACGTCGGCGAGCCGCACCTCGTTGCCCGCGAGGGCGAGCACCTGCCCGATCCCGCCCCCCATGTACCCCGACCCGACGATCGCGATGTGCTCGCTCATACGTTCTCCTCCTCGTACGTTCCGATGGACGCCACCTTCCGGGCCGACGGCGACGTCTCGTCGAAGCGGTAGCCGAGCCACTCGGCGACGAGCCGCTTGGCGAGCTCCAGCCCGATGACCCGCTGGCCCATGGTCAGCACCTGGGCGTTGTTGCTCAGGACGGCTCGTTCCACCGAGTAGCTGTCGTGCGCGGTCACCGCGCGGATGCCCGGCACCTTGTTGGCCGCGATGGCGACGCCGAGGCCCGTGCCGCAGAACAGCAGGGCCCGGTCGGCCTCGCCCGCCGCGACCCGGCGGGCGGCGTCGACGGCGACGTGCGGGTAGTCGGTGTGCTCCTCGCCGCTCACCCCGACGTCGGTCACCGACTCGACCCGCGGGTCGGCCAGGAGCTGCGCCTTCAGCGCGTCCTTGTACTCGAAGCCTGCGTCGTCGCTGCCGACGACGAGGCGCAACCGGTCGGTCATGGGGTTCGTCCTTCTGTCCGGGCAGTGCTGGTCTGGGTGGTGCTGGTCTGGGTGGTGCTGGCCTGGGCGATGCTGGTCTGGTTGACGGCGGTCTGGTTGATGGCGGTCAGTACGAGCGCCAGCGAGGTGGCGCCGGCGTCGGGGTGACCGAGGCTGCGCTCGGCCAGCGGCCGGGCCCGACCGAGCGCGGGCCGCAGCTCCGACGTCGCCCGAGCCGCCGTGGTGGCGTCCGCCGCCGCGGACACGAGCGACTCGGCCAGCGGCAGACCGGCGGCGGCAGCGGCCTCCAGCCGCTCGACGTACGGCACGAGCGCGTCGACCATGGTCTTGTCGCCGACCTGCGCCCGGCCGAGCCGTACCACGGTCTCCAGCGCGGTGCGTGCGGCGGCCGCCACGTGTGCCGCCGTCACGTCGTCCCGGTCGAGCGCGGGCGCGAGGGACGTCAGCGCCGCGCCCCACAGGGCGCCCGACGTGCCGCCGGCGATCTCGCTCCAGCCCTCGCCGGCTGCCCGCAGGGCGGCGCTCAGGCCGGCGTCCCGGGCGGCGGTCGCCGCGTCGAGCGCCGCGTCGATCCCGCGGCGCATGCCGACACCGTGGTCGCCGTCGCCCGCTATCGCGTCGATGCGGCCCAGCTCGTCCTCGTGCTCGTGGAGCGTCGCCTGCATCGCCGCCAGCAGGACGAGCGCGCGGTCGGCCCGCTCGACCGACGCGGGCGAGGCGGTCCTGTCCGGCTCGGAGACGGGACGCTCCGGGTCCAGGCTCGCGGCGGCCCGTGCGTCGTCGGACCCGCCGGGGGAGGAGGACCGCTCGACCCGCCCCTTGCGGTACGCGGGCGTGTACGCGGGAGCCCGCCAGAGCTCCTCGAGCTCCTCGGTGAGCCAGAACAGCGTCACCGAGACGCCCGCCATGTCCAGGCTCGTCACCAGCTCGCCGCACTCCGGCTCGACGACGGTCAGGCCCGCGTCCCCGAGCCGGGCCGCGACCTGGCCGTAGAGCACGAAGAGCTCCTCGTACTTGACCGTGCCCAGCCCGTTGACCAGGACGGCGACGCGGTCGCCACGGTCCTCCGGCACGTCCGCCAGCAGCTCGGAGACCAGGATCTCGGCGATCTCGGCGGCCGAACCCATCGGCACGTCCCGGATCCCGGGCTCGCCGTGGATGCCCAGCCCTACCGACATCATGCCGTCGGGGACCGTGAACAGCGGGCCGTCCGCCCCGGGGAAGGTGCACCCGCCGAACGCCACCCCCAGCGTCCGTGTCCGATGGTTCGCCGCGATCGCGAGGCGCTCCACCTCGTCGAGCGAGTCGCCCCGCTCGGCGGCCGCGCCGGCTACCTTGAACACCACGAAGTCACCGGCGATGCCGCGCCGGTCGGCGATCCGGTCGGCCGGGGCGCTCGCGATGTCGTCGGTGCACAGCACCGTGCGGGTGTCGATCCCCTCGGCGCGTAGCCGCTCCTCCGCGGCGCCGAAGTGCAGGACGTCGCCCGCGTAGTTGCCGTAGCTGAACAGCACGCCGCCACCGGCGTCGGCCGCGCGGGCCACCCGGTAGGCCTGGCCCGCCGAGGGCGAGGTGAAGACGTTGCCGCAGACGGCGCCCGCGGCCAGCCCCGCACCGACCACCCCGGCGAACGCCGGGTAGTGCCCGGACCCGCCGCCCACCACGACCGCAGCCCGGCCGGGCGGCAGCGGCTCTGCGCGCACCACGCCGCCGTCGACCTGGCGGACCAGGTCGCCGTGCACGGCGGCGAACCCGGCCAGGGCGTCCTGGACGAAGGCCTCCGCCGTGTCGAGCACCCGCGTCATCGGGCCGCTCCGGCCAGGTCGTGCTGGCGCACCCGGCTGGTGCCGAGCGCGTAGCCGTGCCGCTTGGGCAGCACGTGCCGGCGCAGGTAGTCGCGGTTGGCCGCGCACACGCTGAGCCCGTCGCCGCCGTAGTTCTCCGTGCAGATCACGCCCTGGAACCCGTTGGCCAGTGCCGTGCGGAATGCGGCTCGGTAGTCGATCAGGCCGAACTGCATGGGGGCGGGCACGGAGAAGTAGGCGCCGCGTTCCGGGTCCTCGTCGCGCGAGTAGTTCTTGACGTGCCAGAAGTTGGTGTACGGGAGGGTCTTCTCGACCAGCTCCTGCCACGGCTCGACCGGCCGGTGCAGGCGGACCAGGTTCGCGATGTCCGGGTTGAGGCCCACCTCGGGCAGCCCGATCTCCTCGACCAGCCGGACGGCGGAGTCGGCGGTGCCGAGGAAGGTGTCCTCGTACATCTCCAGGGACAGCAGCACGCCCACCTCGGCGGCGTGCCGGCCCAGCTCCTGGAAGCGGGCGACGGCGAGCGGCCGGTCGGCCGGGTCGTCGTGGTGCCCGGGCGCGGTCCAGAACCACAGGCGTTCCTTCTGCTGCGCCGTCAGCGCCTGGTGCAGCCCGACCGAGACGACGCCGATGCCGAGCGCCGCCGCCGCGTCGATGGTGCGGTGGCTGTAGGCGAGGTTGGCCGCGCCGTCCTTCGCGTCGATCACGCTGCGGCGGATCGCCGAGACCGACGCCAGGCGGAGGCCGAGGTCGCGCGCCGTGCCGGCGAGCCGGTCCAGCGCGGGTCCGTCCAGATCGCCCGGCCGCAGCCAGGAGTCGGTGAGGTCGACGTGGTCGAAGCCGGCGTCGGCGATGTCGGTGAGCACCTCGTGCCACACCGTCGGGTCGTCCTGTGCGGACCGGCCGTCCGGCGTCACCGCGGGGAACGGCAGGGTGCTCGCCGCGATCGGCCAGTCGGCCGCCAGGAGGATCCTGTCCGGCTGCTCGGTGCCGCCCGGCCCGGTGCCGTCGGACGCCGTCCGGTCAGGCGTGGTGGTCTGTTCCGTGGTCAACTCTGACCTCCGTCCTGGGCACGCCGGTCTGCGTCGAGCCGGGTCGTGCCCTCGTTGGTGAAGTGGTTACTTTTCGGCGGGCGCGCTGTCGGCGGGCGCGCTGGTGGACCCACGGACCACCAGCGCGGTCGCGAGCTCGATGTGGCGCGAGACCGGCTCCCGGCCGGCCGCGAGCGCCAGGACGCTGTCGAGCGCGACGCGCCCCATCTCCCACAGCGGCTGCCGGACGGCGGTGAGCGGTGGCGTGGACCACGCCGCGAGATAGGTGTCGTCGTAGCCGACGACGCTCAGGTCGCGCGGCACGTCGAGCTCGTGCTGACGGGCCGCCGCGAGCACCCCCATGGCCTGGGTGTCGCTGGCCGCGACGATCGCGGTCGGCCGCAGACCGGACCGGAACCAGCGGTCGGCGACCGCGAAGCCGGAGTCGTAGTCGAAGCCCGTGAACTCCACGAGCGCCTCGTCGACGGGCACGTTCGCTGAGGCGAGCGCGGCTCGGAACCCGTGGACACGCGCGGTCGCCGCGACCGACTGCGGGCGTCCGCCGAGCGCGGCGATCCGCCGGTGGCCGAGGCCGAGCAGGTGCTCCGTCGCCGACATGCCGCCGGCGAAGTTCGTCGACCCGACGCTCGGGACGTCCGGGTTGGTCAGGTCGAGCGGGTCGATGACCACGACGGGCAGGTGCTCCTGGCTCAGCCCGGAGACGTGCTCGGGGCTGAGCTCCGCGGTGAGGATGATCGCCCCGGTACGGCCGGCGCCCGCCAGGCGGCGTGCCCAGTCGCCCGGCGCCAGCCAGCCGGCGTCGGGCGCCGCGCGGTGGAACCGGCTGATCACGACGTCGGCGTCGGCCGCCTCGGCGGCGTCGGTCACGCCGCGCAGCACCTCCATCGCGTACGGGGTGGTGAGCTGGTCCGCCATCACCTCGATGCTGCGCTGTGCCAGCGGTCCGCGCGTGCCGCGGCGCACGTAACCGAGTTCCTCGATCGCCGCCTTGACCCGTGCGCGGGTCTCCACGGCGACGTCGGAGTGCCCGTTGAGCACCTTGGACACCGTCGGCAGCGAGACGGCGGCCGACCCGGCGACGTCCGCGAGGGTGGGACGCTTGCCCGCAGTTCTTTCGAAATATTTCGCTGGCACGCCTTCGAATCTAGCTCAGTCGCAGGCCGATGGGCAACGTTTTCCACGAAGAGAACGCTGCTGTGGGGGAGGGTGAGCGAAGAGATGGTGCCAGCGAAATATTTCGAACGACGGCTTCGGGTAAGGCGGGGTAGGGGGAGCCAGCGGCCCGGGCGAGGGTGCAGGCGAGAAGGTCAGGGGAGGATCGAGTCCACGTATCCGCCGTCGACCCGGACGGCGGCGCCCGTCGTCGCCGAGGCGAGCGGCGAGCTGAGGTAGGCCACCATGTTCGCGATCTCCTCCGGCTCGATCAGCCGCTGGAGCAGCGACTGCGGGCGGTGCAGCCGCATGAACTCCCGCTGTGCCTCGCCCCAGGGCAGGGCGGGGTCCACCAGCTCGTACACGAACTTCTCGACCCCGCCGGTGTGCGTCGGACCGGCGATGACGGAGTTGACCGTGACACCGGTGCCCGCGGCCTCCTTCGCGAAGCCCCGGGAGACGCCCAGCAGCGCCGTCTTGGAGACGCCGTAGTGGATCATCTCGGCGGGGATGACTATCGCGGAGTCGCTCGCGATGTTGAGCACGCGCCCCCAGCCGCGCGCCGTCATGCCCGGCAGGCTGGAGCGGATCAGGCGGACGGCGGCGAGCACGTTGACGTCGAAGTACCGGCGCCACTCGTCGTCGTCGATCTCGAGCGGCGGCATGCTGCCGAAGACTCCCAGGTTGTTGACCAGGATGTCGACGTCGCCGGTGGCGGCGAGCACCTCCGCGGCGCCGGACGCAGTGGTGACGTCGCCGGCCGCGGCGACCAGCGCGCGGTCCGCGGACTCCGTCCGGAGCTCGGCGATCGTGTCCGCCACGCCCTCCGCACGACGCCCGTTAACCGCCACCCGGGCGCCTGCATCGGCGAGCGTTGCGGCGATCGCGCGGCCGATGCCCTGGGTCGATCCGGTCACGAGCGCGGTCCTGCCGGTCAGATCGATGCGCATGTTGTCCCCTTGCTGTGTTGTCGCTGTCTTGTCGCTGTCCCGGACGCGACTGGGCCGATCGCGCGTGACCGGGCTGTTCTGCACGTGACAGGGCCGTCCTGCACGTGACAGGGCCGTCCTCTACGTGACGCGGGCGTCCTGCACGTGACAGGGCCGTCCTGCACGTGGCGCGGTCGGTGAGGTGGACCCGTGGAGCAGGTGCCGGGCCAGTTGAATTTTGTTCAGCCTGGCCCGCCCCAGTTCACCCAGGCTGAACAATTCAGCACAGCCCGCAAAACCGGTCCCCAGCCGAACATATTCCGGCCCAGCCGGCACCTTCTGAAACAGCGCACCTCGCCCAGAGACGCCGGGGACAGGACGGCTGCCGAGGCCGTCGTCGCGCCGTCCGTCGCCGCCGTGGACCGAGTTCCTAGCCCTCGTCCTAGCCCTCTTCGGCGCGGGTCCACCGCTCCCAGAGCCACAGAATCAGGACGATCAGCAGAAAGCCGGGTATCCCGATGGCGCCGAGCTTGCCGAGCCAGTTCGTCACCTCGGCCCCGATGCCGATTTCCGCACCATCGGCAGTCGTGGTGCCGTCATGGGTCCCGTCATTGGTCCCGTTGCCGTTGCCGTCCCGGCCGCGGCTGTTCGGATCGCCTCCCGCATCGGACTGGCCGACGGCGTCATCGCCGCCCGAGTCGCTCCCGCCCGCGTTACTGCTGCCCGAGTTACTGCTTCCCACGTCTGAGCCGCCCCCTTCGCTCCTGCCCGTGTCACCGCCGTTGGCGGAGCCGCTTCCGGAACTGTCCGATCCGCCGTTCTGCCCGTCGGACGGCTCCCCGCCGATGCCGAGCCCGGCGAGCCAGCCGGTTACCGCCGCACCGATATCGGGGAGCGGGTCCTCGGCAGTCCCGCCAGCCTCGGCGCCGCCACCCTCAGTGCCGCCATCTTCCGAGCGGTTGGTCCCTGGTGAGTCCGACCCGGCTCCGCCTTCGGGCCAGCTGTTCGGACCGTTGGCCGACCCGCTGCCGTCGCTGCCCGTGTCGCCGGACCCGCCTGTGCCGTCACCTGCGCCCGCGCCGTCGCCTGCACCAGCGTCACCGTTACCTGCGGCATCGCTCTCGCCACCATTGCCGGCGCCGCCGCCACCGGCGCCGCCCTCCGCGCCACCCTCAGTGCCGGGGTCGGTATCGCTGCTGCCATAACTCGCGCCCGCACTGCCGTCGGCGGTATCGCCGTCACTGGAACCATCGCCCTCACCGGGGCGATCGCCCTCACTGGAACCACCACCGGCGCCGTCGCCGGCACCGCCGCTCTCAGCACCACTGTCGCCGCTCGCACCAGCGCCCTCGCTGCCCGCACCACCACCATCGGCACCAGCGCCCTCGCCGCCACCGTCCTCACCAGCACCAGCACCGCCCTCACCGCCAGCACCGCCCTCACCGCCACCACCAGCACCAGCACCCGGAATCGGAGCAGACTCGGCCGCAGGCGGATCGGCGTCCTGGTTGGCGACGAGCGCTGCGGCGCCACCTCCCAGAGCGAGCGCCGCGAGCACACCCGCGGCGATCGCGGCTTCCTTCTTGCCGAACGGCCGCGGTGCCCCCGCCCCCGCTGCACCTGCTCCACCCGCGCCCGCCCCCGCCGCTCCGCCGGCAGCCCCGGCCGCTGCTCCGCCGGCCGCCGCTCCGCCGACCGCAGCGCCGAGGGCTCCGGTGGCGATCGCTCCGGCGATGACGTGCTGTCCGAGGTCGCGGAGCATCCAGGAGACCTCGCGGACGTCGACGAACGCCCTGGTGCATTCGGCGCACCCGTCCATGTGGGCCTCGAACCGGTTGCGACGGCGGGGGAGCAACCGGTCCTTGAGGTAGTCGTGCATGGCGGCGCGGGTGGTGCGGCACTCGGGTTCGTTGACGCCTTGGGCGTGGGCGGCGGCGAAGGCGCCGGCGAGGCGTTCTTCGGCGCGGCGTAGGCGCATGGTGACGGCGTGGGGGCGGACGCCGAGGTGGGTGGCGATGTCGGTGACGGCGCGGTCGTGGACGTGGCGTTCGAGCAGGAGGTGGCGGTCGTCGTCGGCGAGGTCGGCCAGGGCGGTGCGGAGCATGGTGACGTCGGCGTGGCGTTCGGCGTCGAGCTCTGCTCCGGCGACGGGGGGCGTCAGGCCGTCGAGGGTGTCGTCCTCGACCGGATGGGCGCGGCCGGCCTCCCGGGTCATGGAGATGGCTTCGTTGACGGCGGCGCGTCGCCAGTACGGTGCGGGGTCGTCGATGGTGCCGCCGGTGGACACGATGCGGACCATCTTCTCCAGGGCGCGGCTGGTGGCTTCCTCGGCGTCGATGCCGGGTACGCGTGCGGCGACGGAGCGTACGACGTTCGGGCGGTGCACCACCCAGTCGTCGATCTGCAGTGCGCGTGCCGCCGTCATCTCGGATGCCCCCTCCCGATCCGCGATAATTCCACCGCGATCAGGAGGACGCACGACGAATCACACGATGTGCGTCAACGCACTGATTGGCCGGTAAGCGGCGATTCCTGCCGTCCGAAGAGCCCGCCGGTCACCGCGCACGCCGGCGCAGCACGATCCCCCGGAGGAAGCCCGCCTGGCCGGCGTGCTGCAGGTCGTCGTTGATCACGCTGACCAGCCGGACGCCGAGGGTGACCGGTGGGTCCCACGACTCGTCGATCACTCGGTCGAGATCGTCGTCGGACAGGGTGCTCAGGTACCGCAGCGTGCGCTCGTGCACCGCGTCGTGGTAACCCGTGAGCAGGTCGCCCGACGGGACCCGGACGGCGGAGACCTCGTCGGCGTCGTGCCCGTACCCGGTCTCCTCGGCCGGGAACGGCAGCCCGAAGCGTCGGTCCCACCCGTCGTCCGACCAGACCTGGCTGGTGCCCGCCGCGTCCGCGACGTGGTCGTCCTGGACCCGGGTCAGGTGCCAGACGAGCCAGGTGATCGAGTTGGTGTCCTCGTCGAGGCGAAACGCGAGCTCCTCGCCCGACAGTCCGCGGACCGAGCCGTGCACCGTCTCCTTGATCCGGCCGAACGCATCCACGAGCAGGTCGATACCACGCATGACGAGCCCCTCCTGTGCCTTGACGTCCCGGCCCACCTTGCCACGGGCCACGATGCCACGGCGTCACAGGGTTCACCGAGTGGTCTACGCGCCGACCACCCCGCCGTCCTCCCGGGTGATGACGATGGTGGCGGACCGCGGGCGGCCGGTGGGGCTGTAGTCGGGCCAGCTCGAGCTGGCGCGCGGGTTCTCGGGGGTGCCCGTGTCGCCGGGGTGCTGGATGTTGACGAACAGGGACCGGCCGTCCGGGGTCGCGGTGATGCCCGTGATCTCGCAGCGCGGGGGACCGACCAGGAAGCGGCGGATGTCGCCCCGGCGCGTGTCGGCCACCAGCATCTGGTTGTTCTGGTTCGCGCCGTCGACCTGCGGCTGGGTGCCGTCGGTCAGGATCCAGAGCCGGCCGACGGCGTCGAACCAGAGGCCGTCGGGGGAGCCGAACGCCTGGTCCGGCGGCACGGTGGCGCCGCTGGCCTGGTCCCCGGCGAGCAGGAAGATGTCCCAGTCGAACCGGACCGCGCTCGGGTTGCCGTTCTCGTCGATCTTCATGATGTGGCCGAACCGGTTGTTCAGGCGCGGGTTCGCGGCGTCGACGGTCTCGGTGCGGGCGGTGTTGTTCGTGCAGGTGAAGTAGACCGCGCCGGTGCCGGGCTGCACGGTGCACCATTCCGGCCGGTCCATCGGCGTCGCGCCGACGGCGTCGGCCGCGAGGCGCGTGTGGATCAGCACCTCGGCCTGGTCCGCGAAGCCGTCTTCCGTGGTCAGGCCCGGCTCGCCGTGCACAAGGGGGAGCCACCGGCCGGTACCGTCCTCGTCGAACCTGGCGACGTAGAGCGTGCCCTCGTCGAGCGGGCTGCGGCCCGCCCGGCGCGCCTTGGCGATCGGCTCCGCGCCCACGAACTTGTAGAAGTAGTCGAACTGCGTGTCGTCGCCCATGTAGACGACGGCCTCGCCGCGGCGCCCCCGCACGACGACGGCGTTCTCGTGCTCCATCCGGCCCAGCGCCGTGCGCTTCTTCGGCGTCGACGTCGGGTCGAAGGGGTCGACCTCCACCACCCAGCCGAACCTGTTGTACTCGTTCGGCTCGGTCCGCATGTCGAACCGGCTCTCGGTGGTGTACCAGGGGTACGGGCTCTCCGAGCCGATGCCGTAGCGCTCCTCGACCGACCCGGCCGGCGGCGGCTGCTCGCCGTAGTAGAAGTACTTGTTGATCGTCTCTTCGCAGGTCAGGTACGTGTCCCACGGGGTGGGGCCGCTCGCGCAGTTGTTCAGGGTGCCCAGCACCCGCACACCCTCGGGGTCCGCGCTCGTGCGCATCATGGAGTGCTTCGCCGCGGGTCCGGTGATCTCGATCGGCGTGGTCATGGTGATCCGGCGGGCGAACCTCGACTCGGCGACCTGCCAGCCGCCGTCGCGGTCCTCCTCGACCTGGATGACCGAGACGCCGTGCGCCGCCATCGACTTCGCGGTCTTCTCGGGCGACCAGGCGGCCCGGCCGTCCGTGTGCAGCAGGTTCTCGGTGGTGGCCTCGTGGTTCACGCAGAGCAGGCCGGAGCGGCGGTCCCGGAGCGGGAAGAACCACATGCCGTCGTGGTGGTCGCCGGCCTGCTGGGCCTGGTCGGCGGCGGTGTTGCTCGCGTCCTCGGCGAAGGCCGGCCCGGACGGGACGATCGGGTGGCCCCACGGATAGAGCACCTGGTAGCGGTAGCCGGGCGGCAGCATGACGGCGTCGGCGGTGCTCGGTGCGACGGCGGGGAAGCCGAGCAGCGGCCGCCCGCCGCCGTGTCCGCCGCCGAGCCCACCTGCGTGGCCCGTGCTCTCCACGACACCGGCCGCGGCGTCCGGCGCAGGGGCTCCGAAGAACGCGGCGGCAGCGGCGGCCAGGCCGCCCGCCATCGCGGTCCTGCGGGACAGGCGGAGCTCGGCGAGCTCGGAGATCGACGGCGGGCGGGGCGTGTCGGCGTTCACTGAGGGCTCCAACCTTGGGGCGCGGACCGCTGAGCGGCCGGGACGCGTGCCACGTTAGGCAGCCGAGATGGCCGGGTCCCCACACCCATGTGAACGCCGGCGAAAGACGGTCCGAGCGCAGGTCAGGCCGGTGGGCGATGACGCGGTGCGCCGATGCGTCCGGGCTCAGCCGCCGGACAGGCGGATGAGCACCTTGCTGCTGCCCGGGCCGGCGGCCGCGGCCAGCGCGTCGCCCGCCTGCTCGATGCCGAAGCGGTGCGTGACCACCGCGGACACGTCGAGCCCTTCGCCGAGGGCGGCGAGGGCGTCGCCGATCTCCTCGACGAACCGGTAGGCGCCCACCCAGGTGATCTCGCGCGTGACGAGGTCACCGAGAGCGGCGGGCGCGGCGGTACCGGGCAGGTTGCCGACCTGGACGAGGGTGCCGCCGCGCGCGGTGGCTCGCAGCACCCCGCCCAGGGCCGCCGGTGCGCCGGAGGCCTCGAAGACGAGCTCGCAGTCCTCGGGCAGCCGGTCGCCCGAGCCGATGTCGAGGACCCGGTCGGCGCCCAGCTCCTTGGCCACGGCCAGCGACGGCGCGGAGAGGTCGGCCGCGGTGACCGACGCCGCGCCCGCGTGCTTCGCGGCGGCGACGACGAGGCAGCCGATGGGGCCGGCGCCGTTGACCAGCACGTCGCGTCCACGAACTCCCGCACCGATCTGGCCCGCGCGCCTCACCGCGTGCATCGCAACGGCCAGCGGCTCGGCGAGGGCGCCCCGCTCGGTGCTCACGCCGTCGGGCAGCCGCCGCAGCTGCCGGGCCTGGACCGCCCGCAGCTCGCTGAACCCGCCGTCGGTGTGGGGGTGGAAGGCCGCCGATCCGAAGTACCGCACGCGCGAGTGCAGGTTGGTCCGTCCTGCCAGCCGCTGCGGCAGGACCGACCCGTCGGCGGCCTGCGCCGGGTGCACGGTGACCGGCGTCCCGGGCTCCCAGCCGGTGACGCCGGGTCCGCTCGTGACCACCCGGCCGGCCACCTCGTGGCCGAGGACGAGCGGGTCGCGCAGGACGGCGGTGCCGGAGGCGCCGTTCTTCCAGTAGGACACGTCCGACCCGCAGACCCCGCCCCACTCCATGGCGACGACCACCTCGCCGGGCCCGGCGACGGGGTCGGGGCGCTCCTCGACCCGCAGGTCGCCGGCACCGTGCACGACCACGGCCCTCATACGGCGTCCTCCAGCCGGACCAGGTCGCGGCCCCGGGTCTCGGGCGCGAGGCGGGCGGCCACCAGGGTGATGAGGGAGTAGACGATGAGCATCGCGGCGATCGGCCACCAGCTCCCGGTGGCCGCGGTCAGCGAGGCGGCGACGACGGGGCCGACGGCGGTGGCGAGGATGCCGCCGATCTCCTTGGAGAGGGCCAGCTGCGTGAACCGGGTCCGCGCGCCGAACAGCTCGGCCATGGTGACGCTCTCCAGCGCGAACAGGCCGAGGACACCGAGGTTCAGGCCGGCGATCATGCCGAGCATCAGGCCCGTGGTGGTGCCGCTGGTGATCAGCAGCATCATCGGGAAGGCGAGCACGATGGTGATCAGGGACAGCGCGGTGTACATCGAGCGCCGGCCGAACCGGTCGCCGAGCATGCCGATCAGGGGCACCGTCGCGAAGCCGATGATGGAGCCCCACATGATGGCCTCGGTGGCCAGTGCGCGGTCCATCGCGAGCGTGGTGGCGACGTAGCCCACCAGGAAGGTCTGCACCAGCCCGGAGTTGCCGGCCTGGCCGAACCGCAGGGCCAGCGCCAGGAAGAACGCCTTGCCCTTGCGCTGCTTCAGCGCGGCCTGGAGCACCGGCTCGGCGGTGGTGGTGTTGGCCTTGTCGGGGGAGGCCTTGTCGGGGGAGGCATCGTCGCGGGATGCCTCGTCGCGGGAGAGCTCGCTGCGGGAGAGGGCTACGCCGTCGACGACGTCGGCGCGGGCCTCGAAGACCGGGCTCTCCTTGACGTTGGTACGGATCCAGACGGCGAAGATCATGAGCACGAAGCTGAGCAGGAACGGGAGCCGCCAGCCCCAGCTGAGGAGCTGCTCCTCGCTGAGCACCGCGAGCAGCAGTGCCCACAGGGCCGACGCCGCCAGGGTGCCGGAGTTGGTGCCGAGCGAGACCAGCGAGGCGACGAGGCCGCGCCGTCGGACGGGGGCGTACTCGGCGAGCAGCACCGTGGCGCCGGCGATCTCGGCGCCCGCGCCGAAGCCTTGGACCAGCCGCAGCGCGACGAGCAGGATCGGCGCCAGGATGCCGACCGTCTGGTACGTGGGCAGGACGCCGATCAGGGTCGTGGACACACCCATGAGCGCGACCGTGATGAACAGGACCTTGCGGCGGCCGAGCCGGTCACCCATGCGGCCGAAGTAGATGGCACCCGCGAGCCGCGCCACGTAGCCGACGCCGTAGGTGGCCATCGCGGCGATCAGGCCGATCGCGGGGCTCACGTCGGGGAAGAAGATCTGGTTGAACACGATCGCCGCCGCCAGCGAGTACAGCTGGAAGTCCATGAACTCCATGGCCGTGCCGAGCCAGCCGGAGACGGCGGCCTTGGTGAGGTCCTTGGTCGACCGGGTGACGGCCTTGTCTTGCGGAGTGCCCGGGGGAGTGCCCGACGGGGTACCTGGTGGGGTCATAGCCGTTTCCGCCATTGGAAGAGTGCTCCTTGCCTTCATGACTTGGCCTTCATGGCTTGTCTTCGTGACTTGCTCCCATGACTGACGTCGCTGTCCGGAGTGCCCGTCACTGATGTGTGGTAGCTCTTGTATGTAAGCAGCGTCGACAAGTTGGTGTCAACTGTCCCTGGTGTGGAAGCTGGCCGCCTCTCGCCTAGACTCGCGGGTATGAGGGAGGCCTCGAACCGGTCCAACAGACGAGTCGTCTACGAGACGCTGCGCCGCAAGGTGCTCACCCTCGAGCTGCCGCCCGGCGCCTCCCTGTCGGAGAACGAGCTCGCGGCGTCCCTCGGCGTCAGCCGGACGCCCGTGCGTGAGAGCCTGATCCTCCTCGGCGAGGAAGGCCTGGTCAGGGTGTTCCCCAAGGTCGGGTCCTTCGTGTCCCGGGTGGACGCCGAACGCGTGGCAGACGCGCAGTTCCTGCGCGAGGCGGTCGAGCTGGCCGCGTTCGACGACATCCCGGAAACCCTCGACCCGGACCTGGTCGCCGAGCTGCGCGCCAACCTGGAGCAGCAGCAAGAGGCGCGCGACGACCTCGAGAAGTTCTTCGAGCTCGACGAGGCGTTCCACCACGGGCTCCTGCGCCTCAGCGGGCACGGCAGGGCATGGTCGACGGTCGTCGCCGCCAAGGGTCACCTGGACCGCGCACGCCGCCTCGGCCTGCAGGAGACGAACGGCATGGGCCGCTTCGTCGACGAGCACCACTCCATTCTCGACGCGGTGGTCGCCGGCGACCTCTCCAGCGCCCGCGACAGCCTCCGGGGCCACCTCCGCGCCGTCTTCGACGACATCGAGAAGACCCGGCAGCGCTCGCCGGAGCTCTTCGCCGCGGACGACGGGTCCGTCCCCGTGCGCCGCAGCATCGCCGTCTGGGAGTAGCTGCCCGCAGCCGGGCTGCTGAGAGGTGTGGCTGTGGCGGCCGGGAACCACGTGCGTTCGTGCGGCATGGCGGTGGTCCCGCGAGGTTGGTGCGCACCGCTTGGGTGATTGGTGTGGTGTGGCGTGGCGCGTGCCTACGGCTCTGGGCTCTGGGCTTTGGGCTTTGGGCTTTGGGCTTTGGGCTGTCGGCTGTCGGCTGTGGGCTGTGGGCTGTGGTGCTGCGATGCCGTGGGGCCGTGGACGCGCCGGGCCGTCGGCTTGGTGTGCGGCCAAAGGTTGCTGGTCGGATGGGTATGCCCAGCCTGCCGGCTTGCCCGGGCCAGGGCTTCCTTCGCCTACGGGTGTACCGGTCAGGCGGCTTCGGGCGGGGCGTTGATGGGTTCGGGGAGTTGGATGCGGTGTCCGCGGGCGTCGGTGAACGCCCATCCGGTCTCCAGCAGGGCACCGGCCGGGGCGTCGGCCGTGTTGGTGGTGGTGCCGGTGGTGTTGGTGATGGG
>NZ_JBHXBG010000029.1:0-40363 GCF_042726755.1 Promicromonospora sp. NPDC060271
GGGTGTGATCCCTCCGGTCGGCCGAAGGCCCTGCTCGCGAACCGCCGCGGACTCAGGGCAGCGGAAGCTCCTCGCCCCGGAGCAGCTTGTCCCCGGCGCGCGCCTTCGCCTCGTACGTACCGATCTGCCACAGCTCGGCGAGCTGCTCGGCGTCCTCGAACGTGATCCCGGCCTCCCGGAGGGCATCCTGAGCGTCCTGCTCCAGGTAGGGCGTCTCCTCGACGGGGCCGGACGCCCCCGGCGCCACCGGGACGGTCTCGCCGTCGAGGATCATCTGGCCGGCGCGGGCCTTGGCGGCCAGCGCGTCGACGTTCCACAGCTCGCGGAGCGTCTCCAGGTCCCCCGCCGTGTACTCGGCGCCCCAGAACGCGTCGTGCTGCTCACGCGTGTAGCCGTCGGGCATGGCGGACCACTCGACGCCGACCGCCTGCGCGACACCGTCGACCGCTACCGCGAAGCCCGAGTAGGGGTTGGCCGCGGCCGCGGCGCCCGCTCCGACCACACCGAGGGCCGACGCGACGACGCCGGTGACCGCGATGGTGCCGGCGCGCCGGGCGAACGGGGTGACGACTCCGCTCCGGTCTTCGGCCGCCTCGACCCGGGCGGCGATGCGCCGTGCGGTGGCGGCGGTGGCAGCGGCGTCGGGCTCACGCGAGCGCAGGGCGGCGGCGACCAGCTCGGTGAGGTCGTCGTGCTGGTCGCTGCCCCCCGGCCGGGGTCCGGGCGCCGGCGTACCGGCGGGACGGTCCTTGGTCATCGCGTCTCCATATGGTTCGGGTCGGTCTTCCGGAGCGTGGCCAGAGCACGCGCGGCGTGCGAACGGACGGTGGCGGACGACGTGCCGAGCACCGTCGCGATCTCGGCGTCCGCCAGCCCTTCGTAGTACCGCAGCACGAGCACGGTGCGCTGACGCGGCGGTAGCTGCTCCAGACGGTGCCACATGGCGTCCTCCTGGGCGAGGTGCTCGGCAGGGTCCCCGCCGGTACCCGCGTGACCGACGAGGGCTTCGTCGGCGGTGGGCCGGATCATGCGGACGTGCCAGCGCCGCCGCCACGAGAGGTGCTCGTTGGTGACCATGCGCCGCAGGTACAGGTCAGGTCGATCCGTCAGGGCGATCCGACGCCACCGCTGGTGCGCCCGCAGCAGCACCTCCTGGACCAGGTCGGCGGCGGTGTGCTGGTCCCCGACGAGCACCGTCGCGTAGCGGATCAGACCCGGCAGGTGCGTCCGCACCAGCTCGTCGAGCGTTCCGGCCGAGCCGGCGCCGTCCGCGCTGTGTGGGGCCGCCGGCGCATCTACCCGCGGGGTGGGCGCGCTCGCCGGTCCGGAGGACTCGACCCAGATCGTCATCGAGCGGCACTCCCCTTCGCCAGCTCCAGCAGGGCGCCCACCGGATCGTGCGCCGCGCCGCCGTCGGGCCGCTGGATCGGGGCGTCGTCGAGGCACCTGCGCAGCAGGCGCTCCACGAGCGCTGCCCTCGGGACGATGTCCGACGCGTCCAGGGCACCGGGCAGGATGCGCACCTCCACCGTGTCGCGGACCGGCTGCGGGGCGACGAGCTGCGTGAGGTTGACGTCGGCGTACTTCGTCAGGCCGGTCCCGCGCGCGGCGGCCCCCAGCTCTGCCCAGGACTGGCCGTCCCGTTCCACGAGCTGGAGCAGCTCGTCGGGCAGCGGCGCGAGCCGACGGCACGCCCCGTTGGTGCCCAGCGCCTCCCACAGCGGTTCGCGCCAGTGCCCGAACAGCCGGACCAGGTTGGCGAACGACGTCGTCCGCCGGAAGGCCGCGCCGTCGAGATGCAGGTGCACCGCGGCCTCGGCGGGAACCGTGAACCCGAGGTCCCGCGCGGGAGCCAGCAGCTCGTGGAGCCGCCGGCCGTGCTCCTCGGTGACGGGCGGGGTGACCACCTCGCAGGGGCGCTCGCGCCCAGCGGGCAACGGCATCGCGACGGCGATGGTGGCGCCCGCCGCGTCGTTCACCCGCGCCGCCCCGCCCTTCAGCTCGACCTGGGTGCCGAACAGCTCGGCGACGGGGGCGAGGACGTCGGGCAGGGCCGCGTAGGGGTCCGTGCGCCGCTCGATCAGGCGCAGCAGGCGCGGCTCGTCGCACAGCACGCGGTACCAGCCGCCGTGGCCACGGGTGGTCGCCCCGGCCAGGTCGGACACGATGGTGATGTCGTCGACGAGCCGCGCGACCGGGGCTCCGGCACCGTCGACCACGTCGAACGCGGGCGACAGGTGCCGGAACACCCCGACGCCCGGCACCGGCGACGGCTCGCTGTCGGTATGGAACGACCGGCGCACCCGGCCGCCGCTCCGGGCCGCAAGGGCGTCCGCGAGCGCCTGCCGGTCCGAGCCGGCGGGTGCGAGCAGCTCGATCTCGAAGCCGATACGCGACGTGAGGGTGTTGATGGTCGCCTCCTGGCGAGTCGTCAGCGGTGCCGGGCGCACACGATCAGCCGGCGGCCGAGGTGGCCGTGTCGGCGTCGCCGAGGGGCAGCTCCTCGCCGTCCAGGATCATCTGGCCGGCGCGGACCTTGGTCTCGACGTGCTCGGTGTCCCACAGGTCGTTGAGCGTCTCGACGTCCTCCGACGAGTATCCGGCGTCGAAGAAGGCGGTGATCGCCGCCTGCTCGTCCGCCGGGAGCTCGGGGGTGGTGTACGTGCCGGGCGCGAACGGGAGCGCCTCGCCGTCCAGGAGCATCTGGCCGGCGCGGGACTTGGTCTCGGTCTCGCCGAGCGACCAGAGCTCCTGCAGCTCGGCGAGGTCCTCGCCGCTGTACTCGGCGGCCCAGAAGGCCTCGTACTGCGCCTGGGTGTAGCCGGCGGGCATGTCGGACCAGTCGACGCCGGCCGCGTGCACGGCGGTGCCGACGGCCTGGCCGAAGGCCGAGGCCGGGTTGGCCGTGGCCACCATCCCGGCGCCGGCGAGGCACAAACCGGTGGCCGCTACGCCGATCGCGGTGAGGCGGAGGGTCTTGGAGCGGGCGGTGCTGGGGGTGCTGGCGGTGCTGGTCACGTGGACCTCCAGGTGCGTGGGGATGTGCGTACCCCCTTGAGACGCCGCCCGCCGCCGAGATGTGGAGTCCGGACGGACACCAATCCGGATCGATCTCGTTCGGCTCCGGCAGACGTCAGGCAGCTGTCACCACGGGAGGTCCGCGCCGTCCCAGCTCGTGAAGGTACCGGTCGGGCCGTCCGGTCCGAGACGGGCGACGCGTACGACCTCCCGGCAGGCGTCCTCGACCGACTCCGTCCCCTGGAAGTGGACCAGGGCAGTGTTCGCGAAGCCTGGCGAGACCAGGTTGACCTTGATGTCAGTCTCCTCCAGCTCGATCATCATGGACAGCGTGAGGGCGTTCAGCGCGGTCTTCGACGCCGAGTAGACCGGCTCGAAGGTCTTGTGGAACGGCAAGGCGGGGTCGGCCATGATCGTCAGCGAGCCCTGCGCACTCGTGACGTTCACGATCCGCGCATCCGGCGACCTGCGCAGCAGGGGCAGCATGGCCTGGTACACCGCCAGCACGCCGAAGACGTTCACCTCCCAGACGGCCCGTACCTCGTCGAGGGAGACGACGCCGGGCTGTGCCAGCGCGCGGAGCTCCGCCATGTCCTGGACGCCGGTGCGGGTACCGGAGACGGCGGCGTTGTTGACGAGCAGGTCGAGGCGGCCCGCCTCCTCCCGGATCCGCTCGGCGGCCCCGGCGACCGAGGCCCTGTCGGTCACGTCCAGCTGGAGCGCGACGGCGCCCTCGCCGATCTCGGCGGCCGCCTTCTCGCCGCGGGCGAGGTCGCGGGATCCGACGAACACGGTGACGCCGTCGGCGACCAGCTCCCTCGCGACCTGTTTGCCCATGCCCTGGTTGGCTCCGGTGACGAGTGCGATGCGGTTGGCGGGCATGAGCCCCTCCCCTTGTCTGGTGCGGCCTGACGGACGCGTTGTGTCGGGTATGGGTTCAGCGCAGCGACTGCGCGCCGATGACCGAGAGCACCTGGAGCTTCTCGTAGCTCTCGGTGCCGGGAACGGCGGTGTAGACCATCAGCGAATGGGCCTGGTCCGGGTCGACCAGGCGCTGACAGTTCAGCTCCAGGGCGCCGACCTCGGGATGGACGAAGTGCTTCACCTCGTGCGGGCGGATCCCGATCTCGTGGTCGTCCCACACCCGCCGGAACTCCGCGCTGCTGTCCAGGAGCAGGTCGGCGAGGTAAGCGGCGCGGGAGCCAGGGCCACGGAGGGTGACGAGCCCGCGCAGACCCGCCGCGTACATCCGGGTCAGGAACGCGTGCTCCTCGGGGGCGTAGATGTCCCGGGCACCCGGGTCCGTGAACCACCGGTAGCCCATGCTGCGGGCAGGCCCGGTGAACCGGGTCGTGTTGCCGGTCAGCGCAACGCCCATCGGCGTCTGCCGCAGGGTCTCGCCGAGCTCGGTGACGATCTCCGCGGGAGTGTCCTCCAGCCGGTCGAGGATGCGCAGCAGCCCGGGGCTGATGTGCTCGCTGGAGCTCCCCCGGGGCGGCGGGTTGTGGCCGGCCAGCCGGAACAGGTGGTCACGTTCGTCGATCGACAGATGCAGGCCCTGCGCGATCGAGGCAAGCATCTGCTGCGACGGCTGCGGCCCGCGCTCACGCTCCAGCCGCGCGTAGTAGTCGGCCGACATGTTGCACAGCGTGGCGACCTCCTCACGCCGTAGCCCGCTGGTCCTGCGGCGCTGCCCGCGCGGCATGCCGACGTCCTCCGGCTGCAGTGCCTCACGCCGGTTGCGGAGAAAGCTCGCCAGCCCCGTGCGATCGATCATGACGCTCCCCCTTTTCTTGAAGTACTGCCTCGTTTGTATCCCGTGCGGAGCGTCGTAGCCACGGCCCGGCGATCCCCCCTTGTGCCCGGCCCACCGACACCGAGGTGAGCCGTGACCTCGCGAGCCTGTGATCGGGAGGCCCTGGATAGGCCTGCGTCGTCCGCCAAGGATCAGTGCCGTGGCCGCCGAACGGCCCACGACGATCCCAAGGAGCAGAGCGATGCCACGCACACCGATCAACATCACCGTCCCCGACCTGGCCGGCAGGCGCGCGCTGGTCACCGGAGCCAGCGACGGCATGGGCCTGGGCATCGCCGGCCGCCTGGCCGCCGCGGGTGCCGAGGTCATCATGCCCGTGCGCAACAAGGCCAAGGGCGAGGCAGCGATCGCCAGGATCAACCGGGCCGTCCCCGGCGCCAAGGTCACGCTGCGCAGCCTCGACCTGGCCTCGCTGGAATCCGTCGCGGCCCTGGGCGGCGCCCTGCGCGAGGAGGGACAGCCGATCCATCTCCTGATCAACAACGCAGGCGTGATGCGGCCCCCGCAGCGGCTGACCACGGTCGACGGGTTCGAGCTGCAACTCGGCACCAACCACCTGGGCCACTTCGCCCTCGTCGCCCACCTGCTGCCCCTGCTGCGCGCGGGGCAGGCCCGGGTGACCTCACAGGTCAGCGTCGCCTCGGCCAGCGGCACCATCAACTGGGCCGACCTGAACTGGGAGCGTTCGTACAACGTCATGCACGCCTACCGCCAGTCCAAGATCGCGTTCGGGCTGTTCGGCCTGGAGCTGGAACGCCGCAGCAGGGCGGGCGGCTGGGGCATCACCAGCAACCTCTCCCACCCTGGGGTAGCCCCCACCAGCCTCCTGGCCGCTCGTCCGGAGCTGGGCCGCGGCGAGGACACCCCTCACATCCGGCGGATCCGCTGGCTCTCGGAGCACGGGATCCTGCTGGGCACCGCCGAGACCGCCGGGCTGCCCGCCCTCATGGCCGCGACCGACCCTGCCGCCAGGCCCGGCACCCTGTACGGGCCCAGCGGCCCTGGCACGCTGGGCGGTGCACCGGCCGAGCAGAAGATGCACCGGCCGCTGCGCAGCCTCACCGAGGCCGCCCGCGTCTGGCAGGTGTCCGAGGAGCTGACGAGGACCTCCGTCCCGGCCACGTGACCACGCAGCCGACTACCCCGAGCCCCCACGAGCCGAGCCGCAGGAGAAGCCACATGAGTTCTGTCCCCCAGACCGACGCCCGACGCCGAAGCCCTTGGTGGGTGGTCGTCGGCGCCGGCACGGCCAACGCCGTCGGGCCCCCGATGTACCTGGCCACCACCAGCCTGTTCGTGCTGCCGATCGTCGAGGACACCGGGTTCAGCCGCACGACCGTCACCGGCGCGTACTCGGTCGCGGCCGTCGGCATGGTCATCGGCCTGGTCATCGTCAGCCGGCTCGTGGACCGGTACGCCGCCCGGTACATCCTCGTACCGAGCTTCGTGCTGTTCGCCGCCTCGATGGCCGCCATCGGGCTGGTCCCGCCGGTCGAGGCCGTCTACTTCATCCCGTGCTTCTTCGTCGGGTTCTTCGGGGGCGGTACCGCGATCCCCGCCACCCGGGTCGTCGTGAGCTGGTTCGACAACAACCGCGCGCTCGCCGTCGGCATCGTCACGGGCATCATCGGCCTCGGCGCTGCGCTGGGCCCGGTGCTGGCCGGAGCGCTCATCGAGAGCGTCGGCTGGCGGCAGACCTACGGCTACATGGCGCTGATCGCCGGCCTGGTGTCCGTCACGATGATCACCCTGTTCGTGCGGGGCCGCGCCGAGCGGCACGTGCGCGGACGGCTCGTCCAGGAGACGCACGTCGGAGACCGCGACGTCAGCCTGGAGCTCCCCGGTCTGACCTTCGGCCAGGCGCTGCGCACCCGCCAGTTCTGGGGTATCGCGCTGGGCCTCGGGATGGTCGGCGTCGTGATCATCGGGCTCCAGGTCCATCTCGTGCCGATGATGACAGACCGCGGCCTGAGCAACGGCGAAGCGGGCCGGCTGCTCGTCATCTTCGGCCTGGCGTCGCTCGTGGGCCGCGTCGCAGGCGGCATCGTCATCGACCGCGTCCACGGCTCGGTCGTCGGGCCGATCGTCATACTCGCCCCCATCGCCGGGATGTTCTTCCTCGAGCCGCCCTTCTCCACCGCGGCCCTCGCGGTCGCGTTCATCGGCGTCGCGTTCGGCGTCGAGGGCGACCTGCTCGCCCTGCTCATCACCCGGTACCTCGGCATGCGCAACTTCGGCCAGATCATCGGCCCGGTCCAGGCCATGTTCATCCTGGGCAGCGCCGTCGGGCCGCTCCTCCTCGGGTTGGGCTACGACCAGCTCGGCTCCTACGACCCGGTCATCCCGGTCCTGATGGGCGTGCTCGTGGTCGGCGCGCTCCTCATCGCGACGCTCGGCCGTTACGCCTACCCGGCGGTGGACGGCTTCGACCGGCTCGCCGCGCGGGACGAGCTCGCGGCCGCCGAGGTACTCAGCGGGATCGCCGAGAGCCGCGACGTCACCGCTTCATCGGGCCGGCCCCGCCCTCGGGTCCACAGCTGACGGGGCCCAGGGGCGGATCGACAGGCCCTGAATAACGAGCCGGGGATCAAGGAGTGTGGGGACAACCGCACTACATCAAGGAGCGAACCACATGTCCCGCACACCCATCGACATCACCATCCCCGACCTGACCGGCAAGCGCGCCGTCGTCACCGGGGCGAGCGACGGCATGGGCCTGGTCATGGCGCGGCGGCTTGCCGCGGCGGGTGCCGAGGTCATCATCCCCGTCCGTAACCCGGTCAAGGGTGAGGCCGCGGTCGCCACGATCAAGCGGGCAGTGCCCGGCGCGAACGTCTCGCTGCGCAGCCTGGAGCTGTCCTCCCTCGCGTCCGTCGCCGCCCTCGGGGACACCTTGCGCGCCGAGGGCGACCCGATCCACCTCCTGATCAACAACGCCGGCGTCATGACCCCGCCCGACCATCAGCGGACCGCCGACGGGTTCGAGCTCCAGCTCGGAACCAACCACCTCGGCCACTTCGCTCTCGTCGCACACCTGATGCCGCTCCTGCGCGCGGGCGGTGCACGCGTGACCTCGCAGGTCAGCGTCGCCGCCCGCAGCGGTGCCATCAACTGGGACGACCTGAACTGGGAACGGGGGTACGACGGGATGCGCGCCTACCGCCAGTCCAAGATCGCCGTCGGCCTCTTCGGTCTGGAGCTGGAGCGCCGCAGCAAGGCCAACGGGTGGGGCATCACCAGCAACCTGTCCCACCCCGGCGTCGCCCCCACCAACCTGCTCGCCGCCCGCCCGGAGCTGGGCCGCGCGCAGGAGACCGGCGGGCGCCGGATGATCCGCTGGCTCTCGGCCCGCGGCATCCTGGCCGGCACCGTCGAGACCGCGGCGCTGCCCGCGCTCATGGCGGCCACCGATCCGCAGGCCAAGCCCGGCGCGTTGTACAGCCCCAGCGGGCTCGGCAACACCAGCGGCGCGCCGGCCGAGCAGCGGCTGTACTCGCCGCTGCGCAGCGCCGACGAGGCCGCACGCGTCTGGGACGTGTCGGAGCAGCTGACCAGGACCGCCATCCCGGCGGCCTGAGGCGGGGGTCTCCTCCCTCACTTTCCAGCAACCATCGCGGCACGCTCGTTCAGGTACGTGTTGTCCGGGCGACCTCAGCCTGGGATCGGCAGGTCCTGGATGCCGTTCGACCCAGTGGCCAACCTGGGACCAGCACCGAGCCCGGAGACCACGCGGATGGTCACGGCGCTGTCGTTCCCTGCCCGAAGCCGCGACCAGCCAGGAGAGACTCGATGAATCCAGACAACGATGCGGGACACGGCCGTTCGGGTGTGTCCCGGCGGAGCTTCCTGGGTGGCGGCCTGGTCGCCGCCGCCGTGACACCGCTGCTGAACGCGACGGCCGAGGCCGAGGCGGCAGACGCGGCCTCAGCCATCACGGACGGCGTGGCACCGGTACTGGTGCGGGCCGCCGTCAACGGCGCACCGGTCACGGTGCTGGTCGACCCGCGGGCCACCCTGCTCGACACGCTCCGCGAGCGGCTGGACCTCAAGGGCACCAAGAAGGGCTGCGACAGGGGCCAGTGCGGCGCCTGCACCGTGCACGTCGACGGCCGGCGCGTACTGTCCTGCCTGACCCTGGCGGCGGCGACCACCGGCCACTCCGTCACCACCATCGAGGGCCTTGCCGACGGCGACCGCCTGCACCCGATGCAACAGGCCTTCATCGACCACGACGGCCTGCAGTGCGGCTTCTGCACCCCGGGTCAGATCATGTCCGCGGTCGCGATGGTCGACGACGAGGGTCCGGCCCGCTCGGACGACGAGATCCGCGAGCGCATGTCGGGCAACATCTGCCGGTGCAGCGCGTACCCCCGCATCGTGGACGCGATCCGTGACGCGCAGGAGGTGATGCGCTGATGCGGCCCTACACCTTCGCCCAGGCGCGCTCGGTGCGTGAGGCGGTCCGCGGTACCGGGCCGGAGACGGCGTTCCTGGCCGGTGGTACCACGCTGGTCGACCTGATGAAGCTCGAGGTGATGACCCCCGAGCGCGTCGTGGACATCAACCAGCTCCCGCTGGACGGCATCACCCTGGACAGCAAGGGTCTGCACATCGGGGCGCTGGAGCGGATGAGCGACGTCGCCGCTGATCCCGCCGTCCGGCGGCACTACCCGATGATCGCGCAGGCGCTGGAGCTGAGCGCGTCGGCCCAGCTGCGCAACATGGCGAGCATCGGAGGCAACCTCCTGCAGCGCACGCGGTGCGGGTACTTCCGTGACGTCACGACGCCGTGCAACAAGCGTGAGCCGGGCAGCGGCTGCTCGGCGCTCGAGGGCATCAACCGTGGCCATGCCGTCCTCGGCACCAGCGGCGCCTGCATCGCAGCTCACCCCAGCGACCTGGCCGTCCCGCTGGTGGCCCTGAGCACCGTGGTACACCTGGCCTCGGCGCGGGGCACCCGCAGCGTGCCGCTGGACACGTTCTACACCCTGCCCGGCGCCACGCCGGAGGTCGAGAACGTGCTGCGGCAGGGCGAGCTCATCACGGGCATCACGGTGCCCCGCTCCCCCTGGGCCGCGCACTCGGTCTACCTGAAGATCCGCGACCGGCAGTCCTACGAGTTCGCGCTCGCCTCGGCCGCCGTCGCGCTCCACCTGCGCGGCACGACCATCACGCACGCCCGGATCGCCGCCGGCGGCGTCGGGACGAGGCCGTGGCGGCTGCCCGCCGTCGAACGCGCCCTGACCGGGCGGCCCGCCACCTCCGCCACGTTCGAGGCGGCCGTGACCCGCGCAGCGGACGGCGCCGAGCCGCGCGCGCACAACGCGTTCAAGCCCGCGCTGCTGCGCCGCACCCTGGTCCGCGCGCTGACCGAGCTGCAGGAGTCCTGATGAGCGGCCGGTCCGACGGTCCCCGTCCAGGCGGCGACCATGCTTGAGCTCGCCGCCGAGCTGCTCGACCGGGCCCGGCGCAGGGTCCCGTTCGTGACCGCCACCGTGACGCACGTGGCCGGCAGCGCACCCCGGCAGCCCGGCTCGTCCCTGGTCGTCGACGCCGAGGGCGCGGTACTGGGCAACGTGTCCGGCGGCTGCGTCGACGCCGCGGTCCACGAGGCGTGCCGGGAGATGCTGGCCGGGGACCACCGGCCGCAGGTCCTGCGGTTCGGGTACAGCGATGCCGACGCGATCGGCGTCGGCTTGACCTGCGGCGGCACGATCGAGCTGCTCCTGTGCCACCACGACCCGGCGGTCGAACCATGGCTGGAGCCGGCCCTGGCGGACGCCGCCGCCGGGCGGACGGTGGCCGTGGCCACGGTCGCGCGCGGCCCGGACACCCACCTCGGCACGGCGGTCGTCGTGCGCCCAGGCGGGCCCGTCACAGGATCCCTCGGGGACGGGCCGCTCGAGCAGGTGGCCACGACCCACGCGGCCGAGCTCCTGCATGCCGGGCGGACCGGCACCGTCGAGGTCGGGGTGGCCGACAGCTACTGCCAGGAGCCCATGACGCTGCTCGTGGAGTCCAGCGCCCCGGCGCCGCGGATGCTCGTCTTCGGCGCCATCGACCACGCCGCCGCCCTCGCCCGCCTGGGCACGTTCCTCGGCTACCGGGTCACCGTCTGCGACGCCCGCACCACGTTCGCCACCCCGGAGCGGTTCCCGGACGCGGAGATCGTCGTCGAGTGGCCGCACCGCTATCTCGGGTCCCAGGCCGAGGCGGGGCTGCTCGATCGACGCACCGTCGTGTGCGTGCTGACCCACGACCCCAAGTTCGACCTGCCGCTCCTGACCGCCGCCCTGCGGGTGCCCGTGGCGTACGTCGGAGCGATGGGGTCGCGCCGCACCCACGAGGAACGCCTGACCCGGCTCCGCGAGGCGGGTCTGAGCGATCACGAGCTGGGCCGGCTGCGCTCACCGATCGGGCTCGACCTCGGCGCCCGCACCCCGCAGGAGACGGCGCTGTCGATAGCGGCGGAGATCGTCGCGAACCGGCACGGCGGCTCCGGCGTACCGCTGAGCACCGGGGTGCCGATCCACCACGGCGTCACCCACCACGACGACGTCCACAGCAGGTCTCAGTCGCCGCGCCCGCTCACCCACAGCAGCTAGAAGGAGCCACGATGCCCCGTTCCCCCGTAGGACGCGAGACCGACCGCGTCGACGGCAGGCTGAAGGTCACCGGTACAGCCGAGTACTCCGGTGACTACCGCGCCACCGGCCTCGCCCACGCCCACCTCGTCACCAGCACCATCGCGCGAGGCACCATCACCCGGATCGACACGGCGGCCGCGCTCGCCTCGCCCGGGGTCCTGCGCGTGTACGCCGCACCGGACCCGGAGAACCGCCTGGCGCTGTACGAGGTCACCGGGCAGGCCGCAGGCTTCACCGAGAACTACCTCCCGCTGAAGAGCGACGTGGTCCGTTTTCACGGCCAGGCCGTCGCCATGGTCGTCGCCGAGACCCCCGAACAGGCACGTGACGCCGCGGCGCTGGTCGCCGTAACCTACGACACGCTGCCGCCGCGCACCTCGATCGCGGACGAGCCGCACGTGCCGGCCGGCCCCACCATCAGCGGCGCGCCGAGCAGCCTCAACATCCTGGCTCCCGGCGTCGGGTCCATCGACGCCGCGCTCGCCGCGAGCGACGTCGTCGTAGAGGCCGAGTTCCACCAGAACGTGCAGCACCACGTCGGGATGGAGCCCCACGCGGTCCTCGCCGTCTGGGCAGGCGACCGGGTCACCCTGCACGCCGGCGCGCAGATCCCAGCGGCGTACGCGCTCGGGATGGCGCAGCGGCTCGGCGTCCTGCCGCAGAACGTCCAGCTGATCACGAAGTACGTGGGCGGCGGGTTCGGCGCGCGCGTCGTCCTGTGGAGCGACACCCCCCTGGCCGCCGCGGCGGCCAAGGAGCTCGGCCGGCCGGTCCGGCTGGTCCTCACCCGGGAGCAGATGTTCACGCTGACCGGCCACCGTTCGCACCTCACGCAGACCGTCCGGCTGGGCGCCTCCCGGGAGGGAGTGCTCAACGCCGTCAGCCACCGGAGCGTCGCCGAGCGGCCGACCACCCTCTCCTTCACCATGACCCCGGCCCACTCCACGTCGGACGCGCTCTACCGCACACCCAACCTGCACGTCGACGCGCAGCTCGCCGTCCTCGACATCCCCGGGAGCCGGGCGATGCGCGGCCCCAACGAGGCCCCCGGGTCCTTCGCCCTGGAGACGGCGATGGACGAGCTGGCCGTCGCCACCGGCGTCGACCCGGTCACGCTGCGGCTGCGTAACAACGCCACCACCAGCCCCTCCACTGGCCTGCCCTGGTCGAGCAAGCACCTGGAGGAGTGCTACCGCGTCGGCGCGGAGAGGTTCGGCTGGTCCGCGCGCAGCGCCACGCCACGTGCACGCGTCGACGGACAGTGGCTGTACGGGGCCGGCATGGCCACAGCCATCTATCCGGCGCACCGCCGGATCGGGGTCGTCGTCCGGGTCCGGCTGCGCGACGACGACACCGCTGTGGTGTCCACCGCCACGTCGGACCTCGGCACCGGCTCGTGGACCATGGTGGCGGTCACCGGCGCCGACGCCCTGGGCATCCCGGTGCAGCGGGTCACCCCGGAGATCGGTGACACCGTCCTGCCTCCGGGGGCACCCGCGGTCGGCTCCAGCGGCACGCACGCCACCGTGCCGATGGTCGTGGACGCCGCCCGGAACGTCATCGCCGAGCTCAAGCGGGTCGCCGTCACCGCGGAGCGGTCGCCCTGGCACGGAGCGGCGGTCGAGGACCTCCGCTACGAGCGCGGCATCCTGCACGGCCTCGGCCACTCGATGGCCTTCGGCCGCCTGCTGACCGTCATCGGGTCGCCGGGCATCCACATGGAGTCCGCGCCGGGCGGCCAGCCCGTCCCCGGATACGTGCACCACAGCTTCGGCGCGCACTTCTGCGAGGTACGCGTCAACCGGTTCACCGGCGAGACCCGCGTCACCCGGTTCACCACCGTCGCCGACGTCGGCCGGGTCATCAACGCCAAGGCCGCCCGCAGCCAGCTCGTCGGCGGCGTCATCTTCGGCATCGGCCACGCCCTCCTGGAGGAGAACCACCTCGAGCTCGACACCGGACGCCTGGCGAACAGCACACTGGCCGACTACCTCGTGCCCGTGAACGCGGACGTCCCCGACATCGACGTGGTCATGCTCGACCGGCCCGACCCCGTCCTCACCGGGCCGCTCGGCGACGGCAGCGAGGACGTCGGCACCCAGAGCCTCGGCGCGAGAGGCCTCGGGGAGATCGGCACGGTCGGCTCGGCGGCCGCGATCGGCAACGCCGTCTACAACGCCACCGGGATCCGGGTGCGCGACGTGCCCATCACCCTCGACAAGCTGATCGACCACCTGTAGGCCCATCGGCCAGTGGGACGGCTCCGGACCATCGTCTGGTCCGGAGCCGTTCGGCCCTCACGTACCGACGGCTACTCAACCGGCGCGACGTGGTCCTGGTAGGCAGCCCTGCCGCCGTCGAGCGCCGCGGTCCAGGTGATGCGCTCGGTGACGGTGATCGAGTCGAGCGCCACGAGCCGCCCGGCGGTGTCGCGTCGTCTCGCCTCGGCCGCCGCGGGCAGCCAGACGGGGTTGTCCGGATGCAGCGGGAGCACCACGAGGCGGACCTCGGCCGGCAGCGGGCCGAGCGTCCCGAGGTCGAGCCGCCACGGCGTACCGTCCCAGAACCTGTCGGCGACGACCCTCCCGCCGACCTCGAGCAGCGCGACGTCGCCCGCCCACTCCACGTCGACGACGGCGTCGGCGCCCGGTTCCGCCGTCCACGCGGGCAGCTCGACGGTCCAGACGGCGCCCGCCCGGCGCACGAGGTCATGGCTCGGGGCCGCGCCGCGCGCGCTGGTGCCGCCGTAGCTCGTGGGCACCTCGCCGGGCGGACGTTCCGCGACGACGGCGCACGCCCCCGAACGCGGCTCGGCGTCCGGACCGGCGAGCCGCACGAACCGGCCCGACGTCGGCTCCCAGCGCTCGATGGCACCCACCGTCGCGCCGGTCGTCCGCGCGGCGAGCGAGCCGTCCGCCGCGGTCCACAGATCGTCGTCCGCGACGAGCAGCGTGCGGCGGCCGCCGTGGTCGAGCACCCAGGTCCGTGCCGCCCGCGCGGGCCCGAGGACCAGGACGTCGAGCGCCGTCCCCGCGGCGCGAACCTCCAGCAGCGCGCTGTCGTCCACCGTGACCGCCCAGGCGCCGTCGAGGAGCGCGACCGCTCCCGTCCGGGCGACGACGTCCACCTCGGGATCGGCGAACGCGAGCACCGGGTCGATGCCGCGTTCGGCGCGGAGCACGAGGGTCGACGGGCCGTCGCCGTCGAGGATCGTGACCGCTGAGGCGGTCGCCCACTCGATCTCCGGTGTGCCCGCAAGGCGCAGACCCACGGGCCAGCGCGCCATCGTTCCGGCAGGAACCGACACCGGCGAGGTAGGAAGCTCGACGACGCGGTCCGTGAGCTCGACGGCGAACCGGGTCGGCTCCGCGTCCCGCAACCCTGCGTACGGCTGGTGCTGCCCGATCACGACGAAACCGCTGGTCCCGTCACTGCGCAGCGCCCACCGCAGTGTGGTCGTGTCGTCCAGGCCCGCGGGCCGGGTCTCCGGCATCGACGCCGACATCGTCGCGAGACGGTCACCGAACGCGGCGAGGAACGCGTGCTGGTCCCGCAGCAGGTCGAACGAGGCCGCCCTCGAACCCGCCGCGCCGATCGGCGCGTGGAAGTCGTAGTCGAACACCGGGAGGTCGTTGGGGTACCCGGTGGCGAGAGACTCCTGCAGGTCCGGGCCGCGCCAGACGTTGCTGCCGCCGGCGTACATGTAGTAGCCCTGCCAGACCGAGCCGTTGCCGATCTTGGTGTGGGCGATCGCCGCGACGTCCGCGGGCTGGAGCACGGGCCGCCGGTGGTAGGACGCCGCCATGCCACCCCCGAGCTCGCAGGTCGCCGCCGGGCCGCGGTGCTCGGCCGCCGTCGTCGGCGTGCTCGCGTCCGCACGCTGGTCGGAGCCGATGCCGGGATCGTCCCAGACGTGGCCGAAGAAGTAGTGCGCCCGGAAGCTGGGGTCCCACGGGTGGTCGGACGGCACCCAGAACCCGTCGCCGTACCCGCCGTACAGCGGGAGCACCTCGTCCGGCAGCTCGGCGCCGCCCCAGGCGGTGGCCGTCCAGATCGGTGCCTCGATCCCGGCCTTGCGGGCCAGACCGATCAGGGTCCTGATGTGCTCGGGCTGGTCGTAGAGCTCGTTCTCGATCTGCACCGCGACGACGGGCCCGCCCGGCCGGACACGACCCGCCAGGTGAGCGCCGAGCGCACCGAACCACTCGCGGACGACGTCGAGGTAGCCGGGATCGTCCGTGCGCTGCCGGACGTCGAGCGCCTGCACCCAGTCGGGCAGGCCACCGTTGCGGACCTCGCCGTGGGCCCAGGGCCCGATGCGCAGGACGACGTCCAGTCCAGCGGCCTGAGCCGTGTCGATGAACGCGGCGACGTCGAGACCGCCGTCGAACGACACCTCGCCCCGGTCGGCCTCGTGATGGATCCAGATGACGTACGTGGAGACCGCCGTCACGCCACCAGCGCGCATGAGCCGGAGCCTGGCGTCCCAGTCGGACCGGGGAACCCGGGAGAAGTGGAGCTCACCGGAGACGGGGATCACCGGACGGCCGTCCCTGCTGAGGTGCGTCGGCCCGGGGACCAGTCGTCCGTCGGTGGCGGTGATCGCCTCGGACGGCGCGAGCGGTGCCGTCCACGCCTCGAACCGGATCCGTGAGACGCCCGCGGCGGCGGCCAGGTGCATACCGTTTCTCTCCTTCGAGCAGGTGCGTGCTGCGGCCGGGCGAGCCTACTCGCGCTGGACGGTCCACGGCCGTCACCGAGCACCTGGCGGGCGTCGCTTCGTATCCAGTGGCCAGGCCCGTGGGCGGCCAGGTCGGCGGTGACGGCGTCCGAAGGACGGCCGGAATCATGCCGGAGTCGACCGGCGCCGGCGATAGGCGCGTTGCTGACAGGCCCTGGAGCAGTAGTCCCGTGGCCGCCCACGCCCGCCGCTGTCCAACGGCTTGCCGCACATCGCGCACTTCGCTCCGCTATTTACGTCACGCATTACCTCACCACCCTGACTCTCGACGAGCGCCTGGACACCGTCGAGCGTGCGCTGCAGGCCGAACTCGAACGGGTCGAGCGGTTCGTCCATCCCGCCGCTCTCCCACAGCCTGCCCAGGGCCGGGTAGGCGTCCAGTCGCTCGAACAGGGACTCGCGCTCGCTCCACCAGCGCTCGTGGGAGATCCCGGTGCGCCGCTGCAGCTCCGCGGTCTCCCCCGCCTGACGCGCGACCGACTCGACGAACCCGCCCACGAGGTTCACCACCGCGATCACCTGAGCCGGCGCCAGACCGCCGCGCGACGCGACGTCGAGCGCGTGGTCGTACCCGGCCATGATGTTCGGACCAGGCAGACGGCGGCTCCCCGCGCTGTAGACCAGCCAGGGATGCCGTTGGTGGATCGCCCACACCCGGCGCGCCCAGCGTTCGAGGCCGGCACGCCAGCCGAGCCCTTCGGCGGGCTGCAGGGGCACCTCGCCGTGGACGGCGTCCCGCATGAGCTCCACCAGCTCCGCCTTGCCGGGAACGTAGCGGTAGAGCGACATCGTCGTCGTGCCGAAGCGTTCCGCGACCCTGCGCATGGACAGTGCTCCGAGCCCGTCGGCGTCCGCTACCTCGATCGCCGCGGCGACGATCCGGCCGAGGCTCAACCCCGGCCGGTCCGGCTCGTGCGCGCCCCACAGGAGCTCGATCGCACGTTCCGGATCCGGCTGCACGTCGTCCTCAGCCACCGCTACTCCCTTGACGCTCGTCGCTCGATCCTGTTTAACTGATAAACCGCAGTATATTCCATAAATCCAATCGCAGGAGCCGCCTCAGCATGCCCGAAAACAGGTTCTACGTATCCCCCGACGGCCAGGACGACTGGCCTGGCACCCTCGACCGGCCGTTCGCCACCCCGCACGCGGCACAGAGGGCCGTCCGGGCCCTCACCGCCGAGATGGCCGGCGACATCGTCGTCGCCCTCCGAGCCGGTGTCTACCACCTCGACGAACCGCTCATCTTCAACGAAGAGCAAGGCGACTCCGGAACGAACGGTTTCCAGGTGACCTACCAGGCGCACGGCTATGGAACGGCTGGCCAGGAGCAGGTGGTGCTGAGCGGCGGCCGCGAGGTCACCGGCTGGTCCGCAGGCGTCGACGGCGTGTGGACCGCCCCGGTCGGCGAGCTGGAACCACGGCGGCTCTCCGTCGACGGCCGCCCGGCGACCCGCACCGCCCGCACCACCGGACTTCCCGGAAGCGTGACGAAAACCGCTACCGGTTACGTCACGGACAGCGTGGAACCTCAGTCGTGGCCAGACCCCTCAGGACTGGAGTTCGTCTACCCGGGCGTCTATCCGTGGTCCGAAGCCCGCCTTGCGGTCGCCGCGATCTCCGGAGACGACTCCTCGACCACCATCACCATGGCCCAGCCCACGTTCGACAACGCCAAGTCGCTCTACGACTCGAAGTGGTACGGCGCGGAGGGCGACGGAACCTGGGACGGCCTCGCCGCACCGGCTGTGCTGGAGAACAACCTGGCCTTCCTCGGTGAGCCGGGCACTTTCGCAGTCGACCGCTCCGAACCGGGCGGACACGTCCTGCACTACCGTCCCCGACCCGGCGAGGAGATCGGCAGGACCACCGTCATCGTTCCCGTGCTCGAGACGGTCGTCGGCGGGCAGTGCGTCCACGACATCGTGCTGTGCGGCCTCACCTTCGCCGACACGAACTGGTCGGGCCCCACCCGGTCCGGTGGCTACCTGCACTATCACGGCAACGCCCGCTACGAGCGGGGCGAGTTCCAGAAGATCGACATGGGCGCCGACGTCGGCTACGTCCACGTCCCGGCGACACCGACCCAGCTACCGGCCCACGTCGCCTTCGACTCGGTCAGCAGGCTGGTGCTGGAGGGCAACCACTTCACCCGCCTAGGCGCCGGCGGACTGTCGATCGACGGCAGCAGCGCCGTCGAGGTCAGGGGCAACGTCTTCGACGAGATCTCGGGCAGCGGGATCGCCGTCCAGGGCTCGACCCGCGTGACCGTCGAGGACAACCTCGTCCACCACGTCGGCACCGAGTACCGCGGCTCGCCCGCCGTCCTCGTCATCGCCTCCGCGGAGACCACCGTTGCGCACAACGAGATCCACGACGTACCGCACAACGGCATAGTGGTCACCGGCGGTGACGGAGCCAGGGGCACCCAGGTGATCGGGAACCTCGTCGAACGGAGCATGAGCGCGTTGATGGACGGCGGCGGGATCTACCTGTCCGCACCGCAGGGCTCGTCCTTCGCCGGCGGGGCGCTGGTCCGGGGCAACGTGATCCGCGATGTCCTGACGTCGTACAACTTCGGGCTCTACGCCGACTACGGCGCCGCGTGGATCACCGTCGTCGGGAACATCGTGTGCCGGGCCGACACGCCGATCGTGCTGCAGGTGGGCCCGCCGCTGGAGAACGTCGCCTTCATCGGCAACTTCTGGGACGTCCTGCCCGACGGCTACGACGACCCGCCGAGGACGGTGACCGTGGCCGGGAACACCGTCCTGCCCAAGGAGACCTTCGACGAGGCGGTCAAGGCCGACCCGGCCGCCGCCGACATCCTCGCGCGGGCGGGACGGCGCGTCTGAGACGGCGCTCGGGACCCCTGCCGGACCTGTGGCTCGTACGCCCGGCAGGGGTCCCGGGACGCCCGACGTCTCGCGCGCCGGCTGACGGTGTGCCTTCGACCGCCGGACCTGCAAGAGCAGGCCCGCACGGCACACATGACGGTTGCGGGACCGCCCCGGCCCCCACGTGAGCACGGAGGACCACGATGGACAGCAACGAGAACGGCGACCCCGGCGCGCAGGGTCAGGGCGTGCCCGGCCGGGGCGTGCCCAGCCAGGAGGAGGCGCTGGAGCTGCCGGCCGCCGCAGGCCCGCAGGCGCCCGGCGACGAGCTCGCCGCGCGGCGTGCCCGGCGTCGGACCAGGTTGATCGGCGCGGCCGCCGCGCTGGCCCTCGTCACCGTCGGCGGCGGCGGGTACCTGGCGGGCGCAGCGGGCTCCGGCGGCGGGGGCGAGAGCACGGCCGAGGCGCCGATCGTGCTGGACGCCCCGGTCAGTGCGGTGGGCTCGCGCGCCGCCGAGTCGGCGTCCGGGCCGATGGCGGCAGCGGACACGGCGCGTACGGCGGGTACGGCGGGTATGGCGGCCGAGAGTGCCGACCAGAAGCTGTCGTACCCGTACGGCTTCTGGGGCCGCACCGTGTTCCACGCGGGTACGGGCCTGTCGACGTCGGGCGCGGAGGCCGGGGCGTTCGGCCTCGATCCCGCCGGAGTGCTCTCGGCCGAGACGGCGCGCCGGGTGGGCGACGCGCTCGGCGCCTCCGGGAAGCCGCGTGAGGAGGGCGGTTCCTGGGTGGTCGGCCCGACCGACGGCAGCGGCCCGACGGTCCACGTCTACGCGGACGGCTCGGGGGGTTTCGACTTCTACGACCCGGCGCGCGACCCGTGGTCCTGCCCGGCCCCGGACAAGGCCGAGTCGGGTACGACGGACGAGGCCGAGCCGGCTACGACCGACGAGGGCGGCACCGATGGCGCGGAGATCCTCCCGGCCCCGGACGTCCCGGACTGCCCGACCGTGACGCCCGACGCGGCCCCGGCCAAGGACGACGCCGTCGCCGCACTGCGGGACGTGATGGACGGCCTCGGTGTCGATTCCGCGGGCTTCGAGCTGGAGGCGGGCGATTCGCACGAGGACGACCCGTGGCGCTACGTCACGGCGTGGCAGGTGGTCGAGGGCCAGCGCACGGGGCTGTCGTGGAGCGCGTCGGTGTCGGCGTCCGGCATCGCGAACCTGTACGGCTTCCTCGCGGAGACGGTCTCGCTCGGCCAGTACCCGGTGGTGAGCGAGGCCGAGGCCGTCGAGCGCCTGGGCGACCCGCGGTTCGGCGCCTCGGGCGGCATGATCGCGCAGACGGCGGACGCCCGCACAACACTGGAGAGTGACACGGCCAGCAGTGACATGATGCCCGCCCCAGACCCGACGGTGCCCCCCGCCCCGACCCCGGGCGCCCGGATCGCCTGGCCGGTGACCGACGTGACGATCACGTCGGCCCGTCTCGGCCTGGCGCAGCAGTCCACGCCGGACGGCGCGGTGCTGATGCTCCCGGCCTACGAGCTCAAGGATGCCGACGGCAACGTCTGGCCGGTCCTTGCGGTCGCCGAGGACGTGCTCGACTTCACGCCCTGATCACTCACACGGAGCAAAGCCGCTGGGCCGGAGCAATGACTCCGGCCCAGCGGCCCGCGTCGCGACAGCGCCGCGATCGATCAGCGCACCAGCTTGGCCGGGCTCGTGGCCCACTGCATCGCGTACTCGAGCGGCCCGCGCTTGAAGAAGCGCGACCACACGAACGCGAACACGATGCCCACCACGCAGAACCAGCCCCACACCGCCAGGGCCGCGACGACCGGGCCGCCCTCGCTGTTCGAGGGGACGTGGTTGAGGGCCCACAGGTGGGCGACGTACAGGGTCAGCGACATCGAACCCGCGGCCGTGATCGGCGTCAGGAGCTTGCGGGCCAGCGCGAACCGGTAGAGCAGGGCCACCGAGCCGACGATGACCAGCATCGCGATGCCGATGTTGCCCAAGAGCTCGAACGCTGTGCCCGAGTGCGGTGAGGCCGAGAGCAGGAACTGCAGCATGTCCGGCGACCACGGGTCGAATCCGCTCAGGGAGTCGGACCAGGTGCCGGACGAGCCCGAACCGCTCATCCCGGACGAGCCCGAGCCCATCGAAGAGGACGCCATCCCCGAACCGGAGGAGCCGGAGCCGCTCATGGGACCGCCGCCCATGCCGCCGCCGGGGAACAGGACCTGCTGCAGCGCCCACGAGAGTCCGTAACCCGCCAGCGCCAGCCCGGCGCCGACCGACGCCATCCAGAGGCGCACCCGCTTGGCGGACAGGTCGAGCTTGGCGATCGCCATGCCCGCGAAGATGTACGCGAGCCACGGGACGGCCGGGTAGAGGCCCGTGAACAGCAGCCGGCCGAGGCCGTCGGCACCCATGCGGGTGATCGGGTCGTGCGCGTTGAGCGCGGTGACGAAGGCCGGCTGCGCCATCCCGATCCAGTAGTAGACCACCGAGCCGACGACTGCGAACGAGGCCGAGAGGACCGCCAGCGCCTTGACGCCGCACCGCACGAACGGCAGCGCGAGCAGGAAGAACAGGCCGTAGAAGGCCAGGATGACGATGTCGGTGTGCAGCCACAGGGTCAGCGCGGTCCCCAGGGCGATCAGCAGGACCGCCCGGATGACGATCTTCACGATCCGCTGCCGTCGTTCGAGCGCGGGCAGCGGTCGGCGTCCGCCCGCGAGCAGGACCAGCGACAGTCCCGCGAGGGTCGCGAACAGGGCTGACGAGCGGCCGTGCGGGATCTGCATGATCGTGTTGACGAGAGGGTTCTCGAACTCCTGCATCGGTCCGACGTGCGCGTAGAACATGCCGAGGACGGCCAGCGCACGGGCCAGGTCCAGGCCGAGCACGCGACCGAGCGCGCCGCCTCGCTCGGGTCTCGGTTCGGGCGGCGCCTCGTGGTCGATGGGGACCCGCAGCGGTGTGCGTTCGCTCTGCACGGTGTCGGTATCAGTCATGAACCCAGGCTGCTGCGGCGCGGGCGCTCTTCCTATCCGGCAATGGGCTGCCGTGCCACCGCGGACGGCGGGTACCGCGCGCTCCTGGCGGAGGGCTCCTCGCCCGCCGACCGGCCGAAGGACCCCCGCCGACCGGCGTGAATCATCGCGGAACGGCCGCCACGGAGGCGTGACGAGGTCCGGCCGTGCTACGAATCGATCCGTGGAGACGACAGTGGAGGAGCGGCCGTGATCCGGGTCCAGGCCGCGCTCGTGGCCGAACGCGCGGGCCGGCTCGACGACGGCGAGCGGCGATGAGCGTGGTCGCGGCCCGCATCGCGGCCTGGTGGCACACGGGCTCGCGCTGGCCCGCCGCCCTCGTCGACGTCGCCCTCATCGCCGTGGCCGGCGCCGACCTGGCGTTCAACCACGTGCCCGGGACCTGGTCGGACGACGTCGTGCTCGTGGCCGGGGTGCTCGCGCTGGCGGTGCGCCGACGGTTTCCCCTGGCCGTCTTCGTCGCCACACTTCCGATGGCGCTGCTCATGGGCCAGTCCGCCGCATCGCTCATCGCGCTGTTCACGGTCGCGTGCGCAACCCGCAACCGGTGGCTGCTGAGCGGGTGCGCGCTGGTGTACGCGGGCCTGACGATCGCCCCGTGGTGGGGCGGCAGCAGCATCCTCGCCGAGTCGGCCTGGCCGGTGTGGGGCGTGTACTCGCTGGCGCCCGCCGGCGCGGCGGTCTTCCTGGGACAGCTGCTGCAGACCAAGCAGGAGCTGTCCCGGCGGCTGGAGGAGATCAGCGAGGTCCGCGAGCACGAGCAGGCGCTTGCGACGCAGAAGGTGCTGTCGCAGGAGCGCGCTCACCTGGCGCGGGAGATGCACGACGTCGTCTCGCACCAGGTGAGCCTGATCGCGGTACGAGCAGGAGCGCTTCAGGTGAGCACCAAGGAATCGGTCTCGAAGGACGCCGCCGAGACGATCCGGACGCTGGCGGCACGCACGCTTGACGAGCTGCGGTACATGGTGAGCGTGCTGCGCGCCGGAGGCGGCGCCGACAACGGCCTCGCCCCGCAGCCCACGCTCGACCAGCTTGGCGACCTCGTCGACAACGCCGGCATGGACGTCCGCCTGGAGGCCGGACCGCTGCCGGACCTCAGCCCTCCGGTGCAGCGGGCGATCTACCGCACCGTGCAGGAAGCGTTGACGAACGCCCGCAAGCACGCCCCCGGCGCCGCGGTCTGCGTCCAGGTCGCCCAGGACGACGGCGCCGTAGTGGCCGAGGTCGTCAACACCGCACCCCGACGAGCCGTGGTGCCGCTGCCGAGCGCGAGACACGGCCTGATCGGCCTCGGACAGCGCGCTGAACTACTCGGCGGAACCTTCGAAGGAGCCCCGACCGCGGAAGGCGGCTGGCGCGTCGCGTTGCGCGTGCCGCTGCGGGCGATGAACTGAGCGTCTGAAGTTCTGGCTCGTCGAAGAGAATCCCGAGTTCGTCACCACCGAGCTGCTGCACTTCCTCGACGAATGACGCACGCTGAGGCTCCCGGGTCACTGCGTTGTCGCGGGTCGGCGGTGCCGGTACCCGTGCTGGTCAGTTGCTGGTTCGCGGAATTTGTCGTGCGAGGAGCTCGGCGCCGCGTTCGAGGAGACCGGCGCGGTCGCCGTCGGGCAGGTGGGGTCAGCGGCGGCCCGGCTCATGGACCAGCGGACGCTCGTGGACTTCGGTGCGGACTGGATGGCGCGCAACCGTCACGGAGCTGACGCCGATGTCGCCGGACCGTGACCGACCGCTGTCAACGTGCCGGGTCATCCTCGTGCACCAATCCTTCTCCTGAAGCAACGAGGTCAGGTGCCTGCGTCACCACGTCTTCCCGGTGACCGGCGTGAGCCAGTCCACCTCGATGCTGACGACGAGCGCTTCGCGTTCGGTCAGGAAGTGCCGCGTGTGCTCCTGGCGCTCGTGCTCGTCGAACGCTTCGCGATCCCGGTACAGCTCGTAGAACACCCGCACGTTGGGCTGACCCTCGACAGCGTGGCTCACATAGACAAGAGTTCCCGGCTCGTTCCGGATCCCCTTTGCAGCTACTGCCACGAGTCGATCGAACGCGTCGGCGGCTCCTTCCTTCAGCGTGTGTCGCACGTAGAGCCCGAACTGTCCTGACATGACCTGTCCCTCCAACGCTTTGCGGATACGCAACGTCGTCGGGGACGACGAAACCCACCAGCACCAATGTGTATCAGTGCTGGTGGGCGTTGGTCGGGCTGACTGGATTCGAACCAGCGACCCAGTGCATGCCAAAGCCCCGCCAGCTGAACGGTGTCCGACGGCCTCAGCGGCCGAACCCGGCTCAGCCTCGCGCGCCGCCGCAGGTGACGAACTGGCAGGCAAGGACCCCAAGGAGCATCAGGCCGCCGAGGGCCCGACGCCGGCCGATGGTCAGCAAGGGGAACGTCACTGTGCTGTAGGCCAGCGGGATGACGACGACGGCGGCGAATGCCGGCGTGAAGCGGATCTCGGGCGATCGGTCGTGTCCTGGTACCACCACTCGACGTACCGGGCACGTGCCAGCTGGAAGGGCGACGCGACGGCGACGACCGCGAACTTCACCGCGTTCCAGAAGAACAAGATGACGAACAATCCCAGCCAGGTGACCCGGTCGGTTCCGGTGACCGTGAGGATCGCGTTCATGGCGAACCAGTACCCGACCGCGAGCGCGGCGCCAAGAGGCAGGCCCCACTTCAAGTGCTCTCGCCGGCGGATCCAGCGGATGAGGATGTTGGTCGGGGCGTGTGCCTGGAACAGGTAATACATCCGCGCGATCGTTTTGTACATGTAGGCCTGGAGAACGGTGGCGATGGTCATCGAGAACTCCCAGCGGCACGAAGCCGGCCCTTCGCGGGACCGGCGGACAGGTTCATCGTACGTATGTTCTGCATGTGTGCCAGGCAAGCCAGGCAGATGGTTCCGCGAGATTCGAGCTCTCCTGAGCCGCTGACCACCAGCCATAATCTCGTTGCGCCGCCGGTTACAACGGGCTGACGCCCCGGCTCGGTGCCGCGATCACAGGCCGATGAGGTCCTTCGCCTTGGCTGCGGCGTCGAAGAGCGACTTACCGGCTTCTCCCGCCATTCCCGCGATGCCCATTACCGACTTGAGGACCGGGAGTAGCGTGCGAGGCTTCTCGGTGTTCGCCATCCCGATCTTCTCGATGGCGGTTCCCAGCTCTTGACCGTCGGCGGCGCTCAGCCGGGGACGGAGGTTTTCACCTGCGTGGACGATCTGCTGCAGCACGGCCTTAAGGTCCAAGGTTCCGAAGTTCTGCTGAAATCCGATACCGCCGTCGTGCACCTCGTTGACGACGTTCGTCGCCGTGATGTTGTACGTATTGCCGTTCCCCGTCACCGTTGCCCCCTCAACTGCTCTGCTGCACGAAGCCGGTACCGCCTGCATGAATCTCACCGATGAAGTTCCCGGCGCTGATGTCGTACTGCCTGAACTCCTGGTGGTAGGTCACTGACAGGTCGTTGATGGCAGCTTCCATCTCACGCTTCAGACCTGTCAGGCCAACCGTGTCGTCCGAGACCAGTGCCCGGTGCGGCGTCCCCGATGAAATGACTTCGAGCACGGTGAGCTTCTGAGGCTTCGACCTCAGTCTGATCAGGAGAAAGACTCCAAGGACGAGTAGCCCAAGGGCCCCGAGGAACCACAACCAGACCGGCGCGTCACCGGCAATGCCCCCGTCGTCACCAAAGACGAGATACCCGGTAACCGGCGTTCCGATTCCACCGGCCAGGATCATCGCAAGTACCCACTGCGGGGGTGGCGCCGGGCTGACGATGAAGCTCCGCAACCCGATCCGCGCCACGTTCCGCAGCGGGTATGTGTCGCTTCCGACATGGAGGTGGCCGCGCTCGATAGTCACGGACACATCGGAGACTTGCATCGCATACCCCCTGACAATCAGAAGACCCAGAACTTACCGGGCGATTGAGGCAGGCGCCACGAATTGGTGTGATGTATCAGGGGGCACGAGGCATCCTCAACGATCTGCGGCCTACCAGAGCACACGCAACCGACCGGGCCCGCGCAAATGACGAACGGCCTGAACCCACGATCCGTAGGTTCAGGCCATTCCGATGTCCTGCGACATCACAGGGTCGGGCTGACTGGATTCGAACCAGCGACCCTCTGCTCCCAAAGCAGATGCGCTACCAAGCTGCGCCACAGCCCGTCATGCCGACACAGAGACCAAGGATGACCCCGGGTCCTCCCGACCGACGCGCCCCATCATATCCGGTACGTACGACAGCGACGCCAGTCGATAACCGCCCCGACAGCCCCGCGAGCAGGGCAGATCTGACAGTGGTTCAACAGGCCCGAGCGTGCCGTAACCCTCGAGGTTACGGCTCTCCCGAGCCTGTTGAACCGGAGCCAGCCGAGTCCCCTACGCGACCTCCTCGCCCAGAGGGACCTTCAACCGCCCATGGCGCCAGCTAGAGCAGGCCCAGCCCGCACGACGCCAGGTACTGGCGGGTCATGACGGCGTTCGGCAGCGGCAGCCGTGGGTCGCACGGGTACAGGTCCTGCTCGGTGATGACGTACAGGTCCTTGTCCAGGCCGGCCAGAGCGGCAACAAGCGAGGGCATGTCGGGAGCACCGGCCGGGGGCCGGACCGACGCGCCGCGCGCGACCGCCTCGCCGAAGGGCCAGTCCTCCTTGTGTGCCTGCTCGGTCAGCTCGACGTCGAAGGCCTTGATGTGCACGTAGGCGATGCGGTCGGGGTAGGTGCGCACCATCTCCAGCGGGTCTCCCCCGCCGTAGACGATGTGGCCGGTGTCGAGGCAGAGGTTCACGTAGTCGGGGTCGGTGGCGGAGAACACGCGCGCGATGTCCTCCGGCGTCTCGATGTGGCTGTCCCCGTGCGGGTGGAGCACCATCCTCAGCCCGTACTCGTCCTTGAGGATCTGGCCGAGCCGGTTGGCGTTCTCGGTGTAGAGCTGCCAGGCGTCCGGCGTCAGCACGCGGTCGTCGGTCCACTCCCAGGTCTTGTCGTCGCGGAACAGCGGGGGCAGGTGGACGATGTACTCCGCGCCGACGGCCGCGTGGGTCTCGGCGATGGCCCGGAAGGTCTTCTCGGTCTCGGCCCAGGCCTCGGCCTTGTGCAGGATGCCCCAGCCGGTTCCGGCGACGACGGTGAAGCCGTTGTCGTCCATCACCTTCTTCAGGCGCTTCGGGTCGGTCGGGAAGTACCCGTACGGGCCTGTCTCCATGTACTCGAAGCCGGCCTCGGCCATCTCGGCCAGCGCCTTCTCCCACGGGATCTGCTTCTCGTCGTCGGGGAACCACACGCCCCACTGGTCGGGGCAGACGCCGACGGTCAGCCTGCTGAACCTCGGGTCGGTGTTGCGCGCCTTGCTGGTGGGGGCGCCGGAGGACGTCGTCTCGCTGGTCATCTCGTTCTCTCTCGTCCGGGGTGGGGTTGGATCCGGCAGGGGTCAGACGGCGGCCGACGATGCCGGCGACGGCACCGGGGCTGGGGCCACGCTGCGGCCCGTGCGGGCGGACTCGGTGGCGGCGTCGGCGAGCGCCAGCGCCTGGCGTCCGTCGAGCAGCGACGGCGTCGGCGCGGAGCCCTCGCGCACGGCGGCCACGAAGGCGGCGAGCTCGCTCGTGTACGCGGCGGCGTACCGTTCGAGGAAGAAGTCGAGGTACGGGCCGCGGGCGCCCGAGGTTCCCGCGGCGTCGAGCACCACCGACGTCGCCGTGTGGTTCTCAGCGCGCAGGGCGCCGCGCGGCCCGAACGCCTCGAGCCGCTGGTCGTACCCGGCCGCGCAGTGCCGGCTGTTGATGATCGTCGCGACGGCGCCGGAGGCGGCGGTGAGGGTGACAATCGCGGCGTCGTAGTCGTCGATCTCCGCGAACGCGGGGTCCAGGCGCTGCGGTACCGCCTGGACGGCGACGATGTCGCCGAGGAAGAACCGCGCCATGTCGAGGTCGTGGATCGTCATGTCGCGGAAGATCCCGCCCGACCCCGCGAGGTAGCCGACGGGCGGCGCCGCGGGGTCGCGGCTGATGATCGTGAGCTGTTCGAGGTCGCCGATCTCGCCGGCGGCCACGCGGCGGTGGATCTCCGCGAAGCCCGCGTCGTACCGGCGGTTGAAGCCGAGCATCACGCGGTCGGCGCGGTCGCCCACCTGGGCGAGGCACCGGTCGGCGCGGGCCAGGTCGAGGTCCACGGGCTTCTCGGCGAGTACGGCCTTGCCCGCCTCGACGCCCGCGAGGATCTGCTCGACGTGGTGGGCGGTCGGCGAGGCGACGACGACCGCGTCCACCGTGTCGTCGGCGAACACGTCGCCGACGTCGGTGGTGGCCGCCGCGCCGTGGGCCGAGGCGAGGCGCGCCGCTGCGCCGTCGACCGGGTCGGCGACGAGCACGAGCTCGGCGTCGGGGGACGCGGCGATCGAGCGGGCGTGGACGGCGCCGATCCGTCCGGCGCCGATGAGCGCGATGCGCATGGGGTCTCCTTGGTTCATTGCCGGGGTCAGGCCTTACTTCTGGGAGTCGCCGGAGAAGTGGAACGAGGCGTCGGCGCGCTGCTCGCGGTGCGGCCACCGCTGCGTGACGACCTTGCCGCGCGTGTAGAACTTGATGCCCTCGGGGCCGTAGATGTGGCTCTCGCCGAACAGGGAGTCCTTCCACCCGCCGAACGAGTGCCAGGCGACCGGGACGGGGATCGGCACGTTGACGCCGATCATGCCCACCTTCACCTCGCGCTGGAACGTGCGGGCCGACTCGCCGGAGCCCGTGAAGACGGCGGTGCCGTTGCCGTAGGGGTTGGCGTTGATCACGTCGATCGCCTCGGCCAGGCCGGATACCCGCACGACGTCGATGACGGGCCCGAAGACCTCCTCGCGGTAGACCTCGTGCGCCGGGGCGACCCGGTCGATGACGGTCGGGCCGACGAAGAAGCCGTTCTCGTAGCCGGGCACGGTGTGTCCGCGGCCGTCGACCACGAGCTCGGCGCCGTCGCGCTCGGCCGAGCCGATCAGGCCCTCGATACGTTCCTTCGCGGCGGCGGTGATGACGGGGCCCATGTCGGCCCCCGGCTGGTCGCCCGCGGTCACCCTGACCGCGCGGGCCTTGGCGGCGAGCTTCTCGACGAGCGCGTCGGCCACCGAGTCCTCGACGACGGCGACCGAGATCGCCATGCAGCGTTCGCCCGCCGCGCCGAAGGCCGCTGCGGTCAGGTGGTTCACCGCGTCGTCGAGGTCGGCGTCGGCCAGCACCACACCGTGGTTCTTGGCCCCGCCGAGCGCCTGGACGCGCTTGCCCTGCGCCGACGCCGTGGCGTGGATGTACCGGGCGATCGGCGTCGAGCCGACGAAGGAGACGGCCGCGACGTCGTCGTGGTGCAGGATCGCGTCCACGACCTCCTTGTCGCCCTGGACCACGTTGAACACGCCGTCGGGCAGACCGGCCCGCTGCCACAGGTCGGCCAGGAACAGCGACGCCGACGGGTCGCGCTCGGACGGCTTGAGCACGAACGTGTTGCCGGTGGCGATGGCAACGGGGCTCATCCACAGCGGCACCATGACCGGGAAGTTGAACGGCGTGATGCCCGCGACCACCCCGAGCGGCTCCCGGAACGAGAAGACGTCGACGCCCGTGGCGGCCTGCTCCGAGTACTCACCCTTGAGGAGGTGCGGCAGGCCGCAGGCGAACTCCACGACCTCCAGGCCGCGGCCCACCTCGCCGGCGGCGTCCGAGACGACCTTGCCGTGCTCCCGGCTGACCAGGCGCGCCAGCTCGTCGGTGTTCGCGGCCAGCAGCTCGCGGAACTTGAACAGCACCGCTGCGCGCTTGCCGAGCGGGGTCCGCGACCAGGTCGCGAAGGCCTCGGCGGCCGAGGCGACCGCACGGTCGACGTCGGTGGCCGTACCGAGCCCGAGGCGCGCGATCTCGGCGCCCGTCGCCGGGTTGAGGACGGGCTGGGTGCGCTCGCCGGACGGCTCGACCGGCTTGCCGTCGATCCAGTGGGTGATCAGGGACATCAGATACCTCGTTCGTGCTGGGTGTGGTCTTTCGGGGTCGCCGGTCCGGTGGGGCGCGGCGTCACAGGTAGTGCCGCTGCGCGGTGCGGCCCGCCTCGTACTCGGCGCGTGCGGTACGGGTGCTTGGCAGGGTGGAGGCCTCGCTCACCGGCACGTCCCACCAGCTCGAACCGGGCGGGTTGGGCCCCTGCAGGTCGGTCTCGACGTGGATGAGGGTCGCTGCGTCGGAGGCGACGGCGGTGCGGAACGCCGCGCGGAAGTCCTCGACGCTCTTGACGGCCAGCACGTCGACGCCGAAGCTCTCGGCGTTGCGCACCAGGTCGAGGGGCACGTCGTCGCCGTCGAGCAGGCCGGTCTCGGGGTTGCGCATCTGGTACCTGGTGCCGAAGCGCTGCGAGCCGCGCGACTCCGACAGGGCGCCGATCGAGGCGAACCCGTGGTTCTGCAGCAGCACCACGATGACCTTGATGCGTTCGGAGACGATGGTCGCGAGCTCCTGCGGGAGCATCTGGTACGTGCCGTCGCCGACGATCGCCACGACCTCCCGGTCGGGCGCCGCCAGCTTCGCGCCCATGGCCGCGGGGATCTCGTAGCCCATGCAGGAGTAGCCGTACTCCAGGTGGTACTGCGACGGCGTCCGCGCCCGCCACAGCGCCTGCAGGTCCCCCGGCATGGACCCGGCGGCGTTGATCAGGATGTCCTCGTCGCTCATCAGCTCGTTGAGCGCCCCGAAGATCTCGGTCTGGGCGGGCAGCGGACCGTGGCCCAGGTGGTAGCAGCGTTCGGTGACCTCCTGCCAGTCGGCCACGCGCCGCGTCACCTCGGCGCGGTACTCCTCGTCGGTGCGGTGGCCGGCCAGGGCCTCGGTGAGCGCGGTAAGACCCGCGCGGGCGTCGGCGACCAGCATCTCCGCGGAGTGCTTGGCGGCGTCGAAGGCGGCGACGTTGAGGTTGACGAACCGGACGCCAGGGTCGCGGAAGGCCGTGTGGCTCGCCGTCGTGAAGTCCGTGTAGCGGGTGCCCACGCCGATGACGACGTCGGCAGTGGCCGCGAGCGCGTTCGCGGCGTCGTTGCCCGTTGCCCCCACTCCCCCGACGGCGAGCGGGTGGTCCCAGTTGATGGCGCCCTTGCCGGCCTGCGTGTCGGCGACGGGGATGCCGGTCGCCGTCGCGAAGGCGCGCAGCGCCTCGCTCGCCTCGGAGTAGACGACGCCGCCACCCGCCACCACGAGCGGCCGCTTCGCGGAGCGGATCACCGCGACGGCGCGCGCCAGCGCGGCGGGCTCCGGGACCGGGCGCGCGACGTGCCACACGCGGTCGCGGAAGAACTCGACGGGCCAGTCGTACGCCTCCGCCTGCACGTCCTGCGGGAGACAGAGGGTGACGGCGCCGGTCTCGGCCGGGTCAGTCAGCACGCGCATGGCGGCGGGCGCGCTCGACAGGAGCTGCTCGGGCCGCCAGATCCGGTCGAAGTACCGCGACACCGGGCGGAACGCGTCGTTGACCGTGACGTCGGGGCCGCCGGGGTGCTCGAGCTGCTGCAGGACCGGGTCCGGGAGCCGGTTCGCGAAGACGTCGGAGGGCAGCAGCAGCACGGGGATCCGGTCGATGGTCGCGAGCGCCGCGCCCGTGATCATGTTGGTCGAGCCGGGGCCGATGGACGCCGTGCACGCGAAGGTCTGCAGCCGCTCCTTGGTCCGGGCGTAGCCGACGGCGGCGTGCACCATGCCCTGCTCGTTGCGGGCCAGCAGGTAGGGCAGCTCGTCGGGTCCGGTCTCGCCGACGGGCACGCCGGACTCTGCGGCCTCGACGTGCGCCTGCAGCAGCCCCTGCCCGAACCCCGCGACGTTGCCGTGCCCGAAGATGCCGAACGCGCCGGCGAACAGCCGCTGGGTCACGCCGTCGCGCTCGGTGTGCTGGTGCGCGAGGAAGCGGACCAGGGCCTGGCCGACGGTGAGGCGGACGGTGGCGGCTTCGGCGTCCGGGGTCGGGGTGCCGCTCGGGGTCGTGCTGCTCACGTGGGCTCCTCGGTGAGTTCCGTGGTCGGGTTGGTCGCGGGTCTGGGTGCGGGGCTCGCGCCGAGCGGGAGGCGCGGGTCGACGGGCTCCGACTCCCACGTCCCGCGCACCCAGTGGTGGGCCGGGTCGTCGACGGACAGCCAGGTGCCGTCGTCGGCCGGGCCGGCCATGACGTTGAGGTAGTACAGGTCGTAGCCGGGGGCCGCCGCGGACGGCCCGTGGTACCCGTGCGGGACCAGCACGGTGTCGCCCGTGCGGACCTCGGCCAGGACGTCGATCGGCCGGTCCGCCGTGCCGTACACCTGGTGGTGCGCCAGCCCCGGGCCGGCCGGCCCGTCGGCGACCTCGAAGTAGTAGATCTCCTCCAGCTCACGTTCCTCGTGGCCGGGGACGTCGCTGTGCACGTCGTGCTTGTGCGGCGGGTAGCTGGACCAGTTGCCGCCCGGGGTCAGCACCTCGCACACGAGGATGCGGTCGACGTCGACGGCCGTGCCGATCGTGTAGTTGTGCACCTGGCGGCTGGCCCGGCCCGCGCCGCGCAGGTCGACCGGCACGTCGCTCGCCCGCAGCACCTGGACGGGCAGCACCCGGCCGGCGCGTGCGGTGCCGACGGCGACGCGGGCGCCTGCGCCGTCCCCGCCGTCGGGCGCGTCCCCGGCGTCGGGCCGCAGCGTCACGGTCGAGCCGACCGGCAGGTAGGCGATGTCTGCCGGGCCTTCGAAGACGCTCGACCGCCCGGTCAGCCGCAGGTCGTGCCGCTCGCCGCCGGGGTCGGTCACGTCCAGGCGCAGGCTGCCGCGCAGCGGTACGACGACCGCCTCGTCGGCGGTGAGCGCCAGGTCGAGGTGCCCGCCCGGGGCGATCTCGTGGACCAGGAGGCCGCTGAAGCCCCAGCCGGCCCGCTCGGGCGTGACCTCGGCAACGGCGCCGCCGGTGCGCGCGTCGGGGACGCTCGCTCGGAGAATCAGATCGTTCACAGCAGGCTCACCGCCTCGTCCACGGCCGCCGCGACGTCGCCGCCCGGCGGGTACAGCAGGGACCTGCCGATCACCAGGCCGCGCACGGTCGGCAGGGCGAGCGCCTTGGCCCAGCCGGCCATGGCGGCGTCCTGGTCGCCGCTGACCTCCCCGCCGAGGATGAGCGCGGGCAGGGTGGACGCCGCCAGCACCCGCTCCATGTCGTCCACGACGGGCAGCTTGAGCCACGTGTAGGCCGACGTCCGCCCCAGGCCGGACGCGATGGCGATGGCGCGCATCACCGCGTCGGGGGTCAGGTCGTTGCGCACGCGCCCCTCGACCCGGCGGGAGATGAACGGCTCGACCATCGCGACCAGGCCGCGGTCGGCGAGCTCGTCGACGGCGCGGGCGCTCGCCTCCAGCGTGACGACGGAGGCGGGGTCCTGGGGGTCGATGCGGAGCAGCATCTTGCCGCCGTCCAGGCCCGCCTCGGCGATGCCGCGCGCGTCGTAGCCGGTGAAGCGGTCGTCCAGCTCGAACGTCGAGCCGGCGAGGCCGCCCCGGTTCATCGACCCGTAGACCAGCTTGCCGTCCAGCGCGCCCATCGCGGCCAGCTCCTCGACCAGGTCGGCGGTGCCGAGGAAGCCCCCGACGCCCGGCCGGCCCAGCGCGACCGCCGTCCGGCGCAGGAGGTCACGCCGGTCCGCCATCGCCATGGGGTCGCCGCCCACCGCCACGGCGCCGCGCGCCGGATGGTCGGCGGCGATGACGAGGAACCGCTCGCCTGGGACCGAACCCGGATGCCGCGGGCGGGCGAGGAGCCGCTCGCGCAGCGCGCGCGGGTCGCTCAGCCGCAGCTCGGCGACGTCGTCGACGGTCAGGGTGGGCCGGGCGGCGCTCTCTTCGGGTGCGGCGTGGGCGTCGTCGGTCTCGTTCGTGTCGTTCCTGTCGTTCCCGTCGTTCGTGTCGGACGGCGCGGTGGCGCGCTCGCGGATCTCGACGGGGGCGTCGGTCCGCTGCTCCGGCACCCGCCCGGTGGCCAGCAGGTACTCGACCTCGGCGACCGTCGGCATCGCCGCCGCGCACTCCAGCCGGGCCGCCACGATCGCGCCGGCGGCGTTGGCGAACCGCAGCGTCCGCTCGAGCGACCAGCCCTGCAGCAGCCCGTGGCACAGCGACCCGCCGAACCCGTCCCCCGCGCCCAGCCCGTTGACGACGTCGACGGCGACCGGCGGCACGACCACCCGTTCGTCGCGGGTCTTGGCGAGCACCCCGCGCGGGCCCTGCTTGACGATCGCCACCTCCACGCCGGCGGCGAGCAGCGCGTCGGCGGCCCGGTCGGGGTCCTTCTCGCCGACGGCGACGAAGCACTCCTCCCGGTTGCCCACGGCGATCGTCACGTGCGGCAGCGCGGCGCGGATCTGCTCGCGCGCCGTCTCGACGTCGGGCCAGAACATGGAGCGGTAGTCCAGGTCGAGCACCGTGTGACCGGACCGGCCGCGCGCTTCGAGGGCCGCGAGGTGCGCCGACCGGCTGGGCTCCTGGCTCAGGCCGGTGCCGGTGAGCCAGAACAGGCGGGCCGAGCGGACGGCGTCGATGTCGACGTCCTCCGGTGTGATCCGCAGGTCGGGGGCCGACGGCGACCGGTAGAACCAGAGCGGGAAGTCGTCGGGCGGGAAGATCTCGCAGAACGTGACGGGGGTGTGCAGCTCGGGCACCACGACGACGTGCTGGTCGTCGACCCCGAAGCCGCGCAGCTCGCGGCGCACGAACCGGCCGAAGGGGTCCTCCCCGACGCCGGTGACGAGGGCGGTGGCATAGCCGAGGCGGGCGGCGGCGACCGCGACGTTCGTCGGGCTGCCGCCGAGAAACTTGCCGAAGGACTGCACGTCCTCCAGCCCGACGCCGCTCTGCAGCGGGTACAGGTCGACCCCGATGCGGCCGATGGCGAGCACGTCCGGCGCCCAGGCGTCAACGCGTCGTGTCATGCGGCCTCGTCCCCATCGCCATCGTCATCCCCATCGTCGCGGATCCGCACGCACCACTCGTGCGGCAGGTACCTTGACCCTGCCTCCGACACGCTCTCCTGTCAATACTTTGTCCTGACATTTGAACATCCCGTCTTCAGTACCACCGGCGGCTAGACTCTCATCGACCAGAAGATGACCCCAATGAGGAGGCTCTCCGTGCCCCAGACGCTGCGCATCGACCTCGACCGGTCGAGCCCGGTGCCCCTGTACCACCAGGTTGCCACCGCCATCGACGCAGCGATCGAGGACGGGCGGCTGCAGCCGGGCGAGTTCCTCGAGAACGAGGTGGCCCTTGCTGCGCGCCTCGGCATCTCTCGGCCCACCGCGCGCCAGGCGCTGCAGGACCTGGTCGAGCGCGGACGCCTGGTGCGCCAGCGCGGGGTCGGCACGCACGTGGCCCCGGCGCGCGTGCGCCGGCCCGTCGAGCTGACGAGCCTGCACGACGACCTGACGAAGACCGGCCGCAAGCCCAGCACCGAGGTGCTGGAGCACCGGACCATGCCGGCGACCGCGGAGGTCGCGGAGGCGCTCGAGCTGCCGGAGGGCACCGAGGTGGTCATGATCCGCCGTCTGCGCATGGCCGACGGCGAGCCGCTGGCCGTGCTCACCAACTACGTCCCGCTGGACATCGCCCCGACCGTCGAGGAGCTCGCGGCGAGCGGGCTGTACGACCTGCTGCGTTCGCGCGGCGCCAAGCCCAAGGTCGCGCGGCAGCGCATCGGCGCCCGCTCGGCGACGGCGACCGAGGCGCGCACGCTCGGCGAGAAGCCACGGGCGGCGCTGCTGACCATGGAGCGCACGGCCTACGACGACAACGGCAAGGGCATCGAGTTCGGGCAGCACATCTACCGCGCGTCCCGGTACATGTTCGACACGATGCTGTTCGCGAGCTGACCCCGGTTTGCGCGCGCCCGCGCCGCCGTGTCGCGCTCCTTTGTCCTGACATTCGGTTGACAGGTTGCCTGGACGCACTGTCGAATGGGCTCACGCCGAAACCTGCGACGACGCGGGCTCGGGTGCGGACGCGCCCCGTCGGCCTACGCCTCCGGAGGATCCTGTGACCCAGACGCTCGACACCGCCACACCTGACAGCGCTGACGGGGAGACCCCTCTGGCGCGGATGACGCGCGAGCACCCGCAGACGGCCCTGTGGAACGACTCGGCGGACCCGGTGCAGCTCGGTCGCGCGATCGCCTGGGGCGCCGTCGGCGCGACCTGCAACCCGGTGATCGCGCTCGCCGCGATCGAGGCGGACCTGCCGCGCTGGACGGTCCGGCTGGGCGCGCTCGCCGAGGACCTGCCCACCGCCACGGAGTCGGAGCTCGGCTGGCTGGTCGTCCAGGAGCTGAGCGTCGAGGCGGCCCGCCTGCTGCTGCCGGCCTTCGAGGCGTCCGGCGGCCGGAACGGCCGGCTGTCGATCCAGACGGACCCGCGCCTGCACCGGGACGCCGGTGCCCTGGTGCGCCAGGCCGAGCAGTTCGCGGCGCTGGCGCCGAACATCATCGTGAAGATCCCTGCGACGCAGGTGGGTATCGAAGCGATCGAGGAAGTGACCTACCGGGGCATCAGCGTGAACGCGACGGTGTCGTTCACCGTGGCGCAGGCTGTGGCCGTGGCCGAGTCCGTCGAGAGAGGGCTCGACCGGCGCGAGCGTGACGGGCTGCCGGTCGAGGAGATGGGCGCCGTGGCGACCATCATGGGTGGGCGGCTCGACGACTGGCTCAAGATCGTCGCGGCGCGGGAGGGTCTGCTGCTGCCGCCTGGGGTGCTCGACTGGGCGGGTGTGGCTGCTCTCAAGAATGCCCACCGGATCTTTGTCGAGCGGGGCTACCGGACCCGGGTGCTGTCGGCGGCGTTCCGGACGCACCTGCACCTGTCGGAGCTGGTGGGTGGTGACCTCGTGATCTCGCCGCCGTTCGAGTGGCAGGACTCGATCAACCGGAACGGCCTGGCGCTGCCGTCCCGGATCGACACGCCGGTGGATCCGGAGATTCTCGATGTGCTCACGCGGGCGCTGCCGGACTTCCGGGCCGCGTATGAGCCTGATGGGCTGACGGCTAAGGAGTTCGCAGGGTTCGGGCCGGCGCGGCGGACCTTGCGCCAGTTCCTCGAGGCGGATGCGCAGCTTGATGCGCTGGTGCGGGATGTGCTGGTCGCTGCGCCCTGAGGTCCCAGGTTGCGGGGTCCCTGCCAACGTCTGGCATGCTGCAGCGATGTCAGCCAGAGAAGTCATGGAACGGCTCGCGGACGTCATCGACGGGCACCGGTGGGAGGAACTGCCGACGCTGCTCGATCCCGCGTTCACCTGCCACTACGTGCACACCGGCGAGACGTTCGACGCGGAATCGTGGGTCCGGCTCAACGCGGACTACCCGGGCTTTCAGAACTTCCGGCTCGAGGACTGCGTGGCCGACCAGGAGCGGGCTGCTGGGCGTGCACACGTGACGGGCACGGCCGACGGGAAGCTGCAGCACTTCGAGGTGGCGACGTTCATCACCGTGAGCGGTGGCCTCATCGTCGACATGACGGAGGTCTGGACCGACGTCGACCAGGCTCCGCCCACCGGTACCCGGCTTGCATGAGCGGCTCGCGGCCCGACGGCGACGCGCGTGACGCCGCGGGAGCACTTCGCAGGCGCTGAGGTTTGCTAAGGTAACACCCGCGCCGCGCTTCAAGTGCGGGGCTTGCGGGCGTAGCTCAATGGTAGAGCCTTAGTCTTCCAAACTAATTACGCGGGTTCGATTCCCGTCGCCCGCTCAGAGTGCGGAAGCCCAGGTCAGAGAGCGTTTCTGACCTGGGCTTCGTGCATTCTGGAGGGCTGGAAGCGGCGCCGAGTGGCCCTAAACCCGCCGGCCCGAGCACTGGCACGTGCGGCGCCGACCAGGGCCGGCCAAGCCCTGCACTCTCCGGCTCACCGCCTGTGCTGGGACCGAGGGAGGGCACGGATGATCATGGACGCCGACGGCCTCTGGACGACAGCCGCGCGGCTCGTCGTCGATCCCGAACATCTCGGTGAAGAGCATGGCGTCACGGATGACGGCGGCACGTTCTGTGGCTTGTCGCCGGACCTGATCGATGTTTACCGGCATCCGTTCAGCGGTCGTGGACGCACCGATTGCCGCACGTGTGCCCGCCGGATGTACGAGGCCGCCGGCCTTGCAGGTCAGGAACCACCACCGGCCGCTTGGGCGCGCCCATTGCTCCGTTGGACGGCCTGGGTCACGAACGGCGCCGACGCCGCAATGGTCACAGACTCCCTCCGACGTGTGCTGACAGGTAGAGCCATCACAGCAGTGCGCTATGCGGACCTGGACTACGAGGACGAATTGCCGTACTGGCACGAGGGCGGCCGCGACGTGGTCGGGCACGGACTGGAGCTCGACCTCGACGACGGCTCGACCTGGTCGGTGACCTGGGAACAGCGCGGTAACGACTCCGGTCTCGGGATCTGGGCCGGGCCACTCATGCCCGATCACCTGCGGCTCGCCCGGATCTGGAAGGTCACTCGCCACTGGCGCCGGCGCGGTCCGCGCACGATCTCTCGGATCGAGACCTTCTGGGGGCCCGAATGGCCGCCGGGAGACAGTGGCCCGTCCAGCGCACTGAGCCTGGGAGGACTGGTACTACACGATTTCGACCACGACCGACGAGCCATCGTGGTGATCGACGAACGCTTCGATGTCCGCATCTACTTCTCGCCCCGAGGTGCACGTCGCGACGGGTACTTCACCGACAACTACGTCGGTCTGTAAGGGCTCTTGCATCGACATCATCCGCTGGGCTCAGTCTCCCCGCGCGGGGGATATATCCGCCCTTACCTCGGGTGGCTCGGCGATCACTTCTTCCGCCGTGGCCAGCCGAGGTCCGCCCTCGTCCAGCGCTGGCCAGCGATGGCGGGACGCTCCTTGACTGCGGCCGGTATCGCGTGGAACTGCGCAGACCAGCTCGATGGTGGCTCACCCAGTACCCGAAGCACATCGGGGACGATCGCCGTCGGCTCTCGCCCGTCCAGCGGAAAGTCCAAGAACACCTGGTAGACATTGTCGACGGTCTGTAGCGCGACCCGGTAGGTCGACGGGTCGTCGTGGACCGGATAAGAAGATCGCAGCGTCAAGCCCTCGGCTCGCAGCCGTTCCTTGTCGCCGGCGGTCAGGATCTGGCGCCGGGCGGTGTCCTGCGGGCGCTCCCAGGAGTGGTCGGCAGCGACCCGGGCGACCGCGGCGTCGTACTGGTCGGCACGGAACGTCACGCCATGGTCCATCGGCGTCTCGAGCAGCCAGTCCCAGTGCACGGCGTCGCCTTGGCGCAGGATCCGGACCTGGGTGGCTCCGCACCCGTACTCGCCACACTCGCAACGGGCGATCGGTACGACACGCGGTTCGGTGGACGCGACCAGCCGGTTCTCAGGAAAGAAGAGGCTGTCCGGCCCCATACCGGCACCCGCAGCACGGCTCGTCATCTCCACATCGTCGACGAATACCAGTACCTGGAAGTCGTCATGCACGTCGGCAGCCACTACCTCGAACCGGATCGTCTCGGCAGGCATGCGCGGAACCACCGTGCCGTCGTCCGCCACGACATCCGACAGCGCAATCCCGCGTGGGCGCGGCAGCATGAGCTCTTGCAATGCAGAATCGAGCAGCACACGCAGTTCCTCGGTATCCACGTGAGCCGTGGCCCCGGCGAGCTCGCGAAGGGTAGGTGAGTCGATGCCCGAAACGAGGGCGTCGGTGGCGGCATCGACCAGAAACGCATTGTCGACGCCTCGATCGAAGGACCAGCGTGTCGCAGCCTCGTAGAGACGCTGCCGGGCGGACGGCGTGCGCGATGTCATCGCCGACCATTCTGGACCACAACGGTTCCGAGCCGGAATGGCGGCTCTCGGGCTGCAGGGCCCATACGTCGACACCGTGCCTGGCGACGACGCACCGCGGGATCTGCTGATCCTCCATTGCGCGCCGGCCCGACCGTCGGCCGACACATGTTGTGCATGACGATCTCGTCGACCCCGACCCGACGCCCGCGCCCGCTGTTCCGACGTCAATTTCTCGGTAGGGGAAGCAATAGCTACAAGGGTCCCGACCCCCGACCCCACACTTGCTCGGCGCCGATACGCTCGCTGCCATGGCGAACAATCCGGGCGACGTGAAGTTCGTGCAGGTCGCGACGACGTTTGCTGCCATGGAGGAAGCCGAGGCCCTCGCCTCGTCGGCTGTCGAAGCGCGCCTCGCGGCATGCGCGCA
>NZ_JBHXBG010000030.1:0-38983 GCF_042726755.1 Promicromonospora sp. NPDC060271
GGCGTACCCGGTACGCCGAGTCAGGGCCGCAGGCACTATTCCGAACATGCCCTAGCCGGGGTCGACGCATGTCCAGCTGATGGTGCCGGTCATCTCCTCGCCCGGAGCCGGTGACGTGAAGCTGTCGAGCGTAATCTTCCCGGAGCCGTCGGCCTCGACCTCGATCGTCGGGCTGCTGTCCAGCCCCGGCACGAACGGGCCGATGCTCGCGCCCGGGCCGAGCTCGTACTCACCGGGGCCGGCGTACCCCTCGGCGGCGAAGTACACGGGAAGGTCCTCGCCGCCGATCCTGGCGGGCTCGCCGTCCAGCGGCGCGAAGGCGAACCCGTCGGCATTGCTCGCGAGCTCGGCACAGCTGAAACTCTCGGTGGCGTCAGTAAGGCTGCCGGTCGTGGGGATGGCGACGACCGTGTCCTTCGCGGTCATTGTCCCGGACAGCTCATAGGTCTGGCACAGCGATACCTCCGGCTGAGGTTCGCAGCCGCCCGGTGCTCCGGTCACCGCCTGGCCGGCGTCGCCCTGGCCGCTCTGACCGGCCGACGCCGTACCGGCCGAACCACAACCGCCGACCAGCAACCCGGCCACCACGATCGTGCCGACTGCCACGGCCTGGGCCGGCCGCCGCGATGGTCTCTTCATCTTCGTCCATCCTTCACGCTCGTCGGGGGGACAGAGGCCGTACCGAGTCCCGATCACGGCACATGACCCGGCGGGTATCCCGGATAGCCCGGGTACTGCGGCGTCTGCTGTGTTGCCTCGCCTGGGTTGCCGCTCGATCCGGAGCCGGAGCCCGAATAGCCCCCGGTGCCGCTGTTCCCGGAGTAACCGTCCCTGCCGCTGTAGCCGCCTCCTGCGGCGTCGCCTGCGGACGTGTCAGGCAGGTTCGGACCGTCCAGGTAGTCGACGGGCAGGTCCGGGAGATGGGGATAGGCCGCGTTGATCGCGCGCATGGCCGCTTCTGTCAGCGCGCTCGCGCCGGGATCGACGGCGTCACCTACAGCGGAGGCGATAGGGGAGAAGTCTCCGCCCAACTTGCCGACCACGTACTCGGTGCCGATCTTCGCGATTTTTCCGCCGATAGGTTTTGCGTTCCTGATCTGCTCCGCGGAGAAGACCGGCTTACGAGGACCAGGGCGCTCCCCCGGTCCGAACGTGTCCTCGACCGTGTGCTCGTGTGTCACCGGCCCTTCTGGGGGGAGGTCGTTCTTGGCGAGCGACTCCTGGTATCCCGGATTCTCGTAATACCTCTCGCGGTACTGACCGTTTCCCCAGCGGTGTTTGTCCATTTCCGATTCTGGTACCGTCGTCGGGCTTCCCGCCCGCTTGATCGCCTCGCGCTCCGCATCCCCTGCAGGGTCCGGCGGGGGCGGCGGTCCATATGGCTTCGCCGCCGACGCAACCGCGCCGGCCATACCGCCGGCCGCGCCGGCCGTCCCGGCGACGTTGGTCACGTTCTGCGCCGTCCCGCCCTTGGTGTTACCGGAGTTCAGCACCTCCACGATCCCGTCGAGGACGTGGTCGAGCCCACCGCTGGTGAGTTGTTCGAGCATGCTCCATGTCAGGCTCATTTTTGTCCCTCCGATCGCTGTGACACCGTCGCAGAAACTGCGTCAGCTTCCGCCGGCTCCGCGGATCTCTTAGGCCTCACGCGCGTCGATGCCGCCGTTTGCCAGACGCCCAGCACGCGACCGCGCCGCCCTCCCTCTGTAGCGGTCAGCCACATCCACAGGGGCACTCGTGTTGATGGCAGCGGTGGCAAGGTGCGTCCGAACGAGCCTGCCAGCCTCGTCATGCGGCGATGACTCGTCAGGTTCCACTCGACGAGCACCATGACCGCCGTCCCCGCGACGAGCAGCAACGTCGACAGCCCACCGCCGAGGAGCAGGACGTGCAGGACTCGCACCAGCACACCGACGGAGCCGTCGGCGAAGGCGTTGGCGACAGCGTGCTCACCCAGCGCGGCGGCAATGGTCACCGGGATCGCGATCCAGTTCCAGCGACCCCCGCGGTACAGCAGTCCGATACCCAGGCCGAGCGCGATCAGCGCGCTCCACAGCAGGTGGCCGGCACCGATCACCGTCACGCCGTCCGCCCAGTTGGTTCCCATGACCGGGAACAGCACGGTGAGCACGGGCGGCGACTCGAAGTTGAAGCCGCCGCGACCGAACAGCGCGTTCTCGTGCAGGGCGAAGCCCGCACCCGACCACGCGCCGAGCAGCATGATGTCCGTCGCCGACGGCCGGATCTCCCTTCGCCTGGCGAGCAGCACCATGATCAGCGCGGGCACGACCTTCAGCACCTCCTCGAGCACCGGCATCACCACGACGCTGCCCACCTGGTAGTGCTGTTCCAGCGCCGACATCAACGGTCGGCCGACCAGCGCCGAGAGACCGAACATCCCGAAGAACCCGGCAAAGCCCACCGCCGCGAACGCCGGGAACCGCAGGGTGCGCACCGACCCGACCGCCAGCGTCAGAATCACGAGCACCCAGGCGTGCGCGAGCAGATCAGCGACGAACAGGCCCATGCCGCCGGCCTCCGTGAGGCTCGGCAACGATGCCAGCAGCGCCAGCGTCGACCCGGCCAGACCGACCAAAGCCATCAGGTTCAGCGAGCGCCAGCCGTTCCTCAGGCCCGCCAGCCCGCCGGGGCGGCGTGGCGCTCGGCCGGCAGATCCAGGCTCACTCACCGGAACCAGCTCCGGCCGCGAGGTCGATGTCCAGGTCCGGGCAGTTCGTGGCGACCCAGTCGCCGACCTCCTCGGCTGCCTGGACCATCGTCTCCGCCTCGCCCTGAATCTCGACGATGGCGTCTTCGTCCTTCGTCACGTAGGCGTCGGCCACCTTCTCGTAGAAGTCGACGGCCGTGCCCATCGGCGTCTTGATCTCGCCCGGCGCCACGGCCGCAAGGTCACGCATCGTGTTCACGAGCTCGTCGATCTCGGCAGGATCCCCGTCAAGGGACTCCATCGAGAACGCGTCACCGCTCTCTTCGAGCTTCACGCAGAAGACGCCGCCGGGCGCCGCCGGCTCACGTTCCTCGGACTCCCCCGGCTCGCCCTCGGGCGCACGTTCCCCGGCGTCGGCGGTCTGTTCGGCCACCGGTCCGGCCTGCCGCTCACCCCCGCCGTCGGAGCCCGTCGCCGCACAGCCTGCCGTTGCCAGCACGGCCGCCGCCAGCACGATCACGAGCCGCCGGCCCGCGATCCCCCATGTCGTGTTGCGCAGTTGGTTCATGCGCACAAAGCTGGACGGCCGCGCTAAAGGTCGGCTAAAGGCCGGTCAGAGCAGCTCGTCGACCACCGCGCCGAGGGGCTGCGGGTAGGCCGACGCGGCGACCGCACCCGCGCGCTCGCCGAGAGCCGCGTGCGCACCGGAGCGGGTGGCCTCCCGATCATCCTCGCGATCGACGGAGAACGGCCGGGCGTCCAGCCGCTCCCGTTCACGGTCGGTGATCGTCAACAGCCGTAGGGCCTCGTCCGCCCGGCCGTCGGCGAGCGCCAACCCGGCCAGACCGTCCAGCGCGTCGAGCTGCCCGGTCTCCAGCTCGGCGCCGCGGTACAGCCGCAGGCTCCGCAGATACAGCGCACGCGACCCGGCGAGGTCGCCCTCTGCCCGGGCCATGCCGGCAAGGTTGCTGGACGCGAACGCCTCACCCGTGACGTACCCGAGCGCCTCGGACCTCTCGAGGGCCGAGCTGAAGGCGGCCCTCGCCTCGGCGAGCCGGCCCAGCCCGCGCAACGCCATACCGAGCGGGTTGAACGCCGATGCCGTGCGGACCGTGTCACCCATCGCCTCGGTCAGCTGCCGACACTCCTGGGCGTACTCGAGCGCCGCCTCGTGGTCGGCCTGGGCGAGCGCGGTGAACGCCAGACCGTTCAGCGCGCTCACGACTCCGAGCGGATCGGGCAGCTCCCGGCACACCCGCAACGCCTGCTCGCCGAGCCGCCGCGCCTCTCGATCGTCCCCGTTGGCTCTGGCGAGTGCCGACGCCGCTCGGTAGGTCTCGGCGCGCAGGCGATCGGGCACCGAGTCGGCCGTCGCCAGCCCACGCCGCAGCCAGTCCCATGCCTCGACGGCCAGTCCGTGATCGCCCCAGAACCACCACAGCGACGCGGCGATGCGCAGCATGCCCTCGAGGTCATCGCCCTCGCCGAGGCACCAGCCGACGGCAGCACGGAGGTCGGGAATCTCCCGCGTCAGCCGGGGCAGCCAGCTCGGGTCGAACCGCTCGCGGCCGGCGGTCTCGGCCTGCTCGGCATACCAGGCGGCGTGCCGCTGCCGCAGCCGGCCCACCTCGCCCGGCTCGGATCGCTCCAGCCGTTCGGCGGCGTACCGCCGGACCAGGTCGAGCATCCGGTAGCGGACGCCGTCCGCCAGCGGCTCGACGCTCAGCAGCGACCGGTCCGCCAGCCGGACCAGGCTGTCGGACGGCCGACCCGTGACCGCTTCGGCGGCATCCCGCCCGAACCCGCCCGCGAACACCGAGAGCCTCCGGAGCATCGCCTGCTCGTCGGGCGTGAGCAGCTCGTAGCTCCAGTCGATCGTCGCGCGCATGGTGCGGTGCCGGTCCGGTGTCGTGCGCGAGCGGGTGTCGGACAGCCCGAGGCCGTCGCCGATCTCCCGGAGCGACAGCGCCCGGAGCTGGGCGGCGGCCAGCTCGATCGCCAAGGGCAGGTCCGACAGCCGTCGGCACAGCTCGGCGGCCGCACTCATGTTGCCGGCGTCGATGGTGAACCCGCGGCGCGCCTCCGCGCCGCGTACGGCGAGCAGCCGGATCGCTTCCGTGCGAGGCAGCCCGGAAACGGGCCAGACCTGTTCACCGGGTACGCCGAGCGGCTCGCGGCTGGTCGCCAGGATTCGCAGGCCCTCGCACCCCGCGAGCAGGTCGGCGGTCACCCGGGCGCAGTCGTCGGCCAGGTGCTCGCAGTTGTCGAGCACGATCAGAGCCCGCGTGCCGCGCAGCTGAGCGACCAGCCTCTGGATGATCGGCTCGTTCGTGCGAGGGCGGATGCCGAACGCCGTCGCGACCCTGTGGGCGACCGAGGTGCCGGGCGCGGACGCCGCCAGCTCGACGACCTGCACACCGTCGCGGTGGTCGGCCTCGGTGTCGCGGGCCAGCTCGAACGCCAGCCGGGTCTTGCCTGCGCCACCGGGGCCGGTCAGGGTGAGCAGCCTGGTCCGGCCGAGCCGGTCGGCCAGACGCTCCAGCTCGTGGCGCCGCCCGATGAAGCGGCTGGCCGAGACAGGTATCGACGACGGCGGGTCGAGGGTGGGGTCACGACGCTCGATCGCACGGGCGAGTGCGGCAACCTCACCAGCGGGTTCGACGCCGAACTCGCGTGCCAGTCTGGCCTCCAGCTCCCGGAAGCTCTCCAGCGCCTCGGTGACGCGGCCGCAGCGGTACAGCGCGAGGAGGTGCAGGCCCGCCAGGCGTTGCCGCGTCGGATGCTGAGCGACCAGCCCGGACAGCTCGGAGACCAGGTGCGCGTGCCGACCGATGGCCAGGTCGGCGTCGAACCGCTCCTCCATGGCCGCGAGGCGCAGCTCGGACAGCCGGGTGCGTGCGGCCAGCACGTCGGGCCCGTCCGGAACGCCCGCGTACGGCTCACCACGCCACAGGTCGAGTGCGGTCGCGAGGTCGGTGGCGGCACGTGCCGGGTGATCGGCCCGGACGGCACGTGCCGCGATGACCAGCGTCTCGAAGCTGAGCGCGTCCACCTCGGTGGGTTCGGCCTCCAGGAGGTAGCCGTTCGGTGCCGTGACCAGGCGATCCCCGAGGACCTTGCGCAGACCGGAGACGTGGACCTGCAGGGAGGTGCGCACTGTCGCCGGGGGCTGTTCGCCCCAGAGCTGGTCGATCAGGCGGCCGGTGGATACGGGCTGACCGACGTTGGCGAGGAGCACGCCGAGGAGGGCACGCGGCCGCGGCCCGCCGAGCGGGACGGAGGTGCCCTCGATGACGGCCTCCAGCGGTCCGAGGACCCGGAACTCAGCGGTCGAGATCGTCGCTCCTCACGCGCGTGGTGGGTGCGGCCACGTCGCCGATCGTAACGACGTCGTCCACCCGCGACCACCGGCAGGCTCGGTCAGCTGTAGGCGGGCAGGTAGTCGTCGTGGGCGGCGAGCAGGTCGTCGACGAGGGCCCAGATCTGGTCCAGGTTCAGCTCGGCGGCGGTGTGCGGGTCGAGCATCGCGGCGTGGTAGACGTGTTCCCGCTTGCGGGTCAGTGCGGCCTCGACGGTCAGGCCCTGCATCGAGACGTTGGTCTGGATGAGCGCGGCGAGCTGGGGCGGCAGCGAGCCGACCGCCGTCGGCTGGACTCCGTTGCCGTCGACGAGGCACGGCACCTCGACACAGCAGTCCTGGGGCAGGTTGTCGATCAGGCCGTTGTTCATGACGTTCCCGTTGAACACGCGCGGCACGCCGGTCTCGATGGAGTGGATGATCAGGCTGGCGTACTCGTCGGAGTGAACCACCTCGCCGTCCTCCTCGGCGCCTGCGCCGAGCAGGTCGGCCCGCATCTGTTCCCAGCCGGCGATCTGTTCCACACAGCGGCGGGGGTACTCGTCGAGCGGGATGTTGAAGCGCTCGATGAGCTCGGGCTGGTGACTCTTGATGAACCAGGGCACGTACTCCGCGAAGTGCTCGCTGGACTCGGTGACGTAGAAGCCGAGGCGGCGCATCATGTCGAAGCGGACGCGGTTGTGGGGCGGCACGTCGCCGCCCTCGATCATGTCGAACAGCGCCGGGTAGAGGTCGCGGCCGCGGTGCTCGAGCTTGAGGAAGAACGCCATGTGATTGATGCCTGCGACGACCTTGGTGAGCTCCTGCGGCGGCACGCCGGCCCAGCGTGCGATGGCATTCGTGTCGTACTGCACGCTGTGGCACAGGCCGACCGTCTGGATGTTCGTGGCACGGTTCATCGCCCACGTGAGCATCGCCATCGGGTTGGTGTAGTTGAGCAGCAGTGCGTTCGGGCACAGCTCCTCCATGTCGCGGGCGACGTCGAGCATGACGGGGATGGTGCGCAGCGCACGCATGATCCCGCCGATGCCGACGGTGTCGCCGATGGTCTGGACCAGGCCGTGCTTCTTCGGGATCTCGAAGTCGATGACGGTGCTGGGCTGGTAGCCGCCGACCTGGATCATGTTGATCACGTAGTCGGCTCCGAGCAGACCCTCGCGCCGGTCGAGGTGGGCCGTGATGGCAGGCGTGGCGCCGGCCCGCCTGGCTTCACGGTGGGCGACGGTCTCGGTGTCGCGCAGCCGCTGCGGGTCGATGTCGATCAGCGCGAGCTCTGCCGAGTGCAGCTCGGGGAAGGTGAACAGATCCTTGAGCAGGTTCCGTGCGAACACGGTGCTGCCGGCGCCAAGGAACACGATCTTGGGCATGGGTTTCCTCCGGGAGACAGGGCCTCGATGACCGGACTCGGATCCAGGGCGGAACGGACGCCTGGACATGACCCGAGCCTATGGGCCTAGCATTCGCCAGATCTTCACGCGAAAGAGGGAGAACTTCTTGGATCCTCAGAACTCTGTGCGGATCGAGCCGACGGAGCTGACGGGGTGGGCCGGCGAGCCGGTGGTGATGGGCACCGCACATCAGCACGACGATCTGGAGATCAACCTGGTGGCCGAGGGCGGCTCGATGATCTACCTGTTCGGCGGCGCGCCGGTCGAGGTGGAGGTGGGCGGCGTCGCGGCGTTCTGGGCAGCGGTCCCGCACCAGCTCGTGGCGAGCACGGCTACCCGTGTCCACTGGGTGCACGTGCCCTTCGCGACGTTCCTCGGCTGGGGCCTGCCCGAGTCCCTGGTCAGCGGCCTGCTGTCGGGGCGGCCCGTCGTGAGCGGCGGGGCGGCTGCCCTGGACACCGACGTCGGCAACTTCTCGCAGTGGGCTCGCGACCTCGCCGACGGCCGGCCCGAACCCCGCAGGATCGCGCTCCTGGAGATCGAGGCCAGGATCCGCCGTCTGGGCCTGCACGAGCAGGCCGAGCCGGCCGCCCACCACACCGGCGCCGACCCGCTGCTCGGCCGGGTGCTGCCCATGGTGGCGCACATCGCCGAGCACTTCCGCGAGCCGCTGACCGTCGCCGACGTCGCGCAGGCCGCCCGGCTGCACCCGACCTATGCGATGTCGCTGTTCCGCAAGGTGCTCCGCACGACCATCGGGGACTACCTCGCGCAGTGCCGCCTCGCCGAGGCACGCAGGCTCATCCTCACCACCGACCTGCCTGTCAACGACGTCGCGACCGCAGCGGGATTCGGGTCCGTCAGCCGGTTCTACGCCGCCTTCACCGCAGCGGCCGGGCAGCCGCCCGCCCGGTTTCGTCGCGAGTACGGCTCGATCAGGTCACCCGGCAGGTGATGCGACCCGTGAGCCAGAAAACACTCAGGCCCGGGAATCCAAGGATTCCCGGGCCTGATTTCGTAGCGGGGGCAGGATTTGAACCTGCGACCTCTGGGTTATGAGCCCAGCGAGCTACCGAGCTGCTCCACCCCGCGTCGGTGATCCCTACTTTACGCACGCCCGGTGGCTGAGCGCAAACCGGGCCGGGCGGTAGAGACGCAGGTCACAAGGGATCGAACCGATGCGGCCGTGGAACGATCATCCTCATGCCGACGGAGCTGAGCGCCACCACCCTGACCGCCGACCGGATCGTCCGTCTCACCGACCAGCTTGCCGCACTCCCCCACCTGCGACCGGACCCCCGCACCAACGCTCTCTTCGGCGAGCTGGTGCGGACGGTCCTCGCGGCGCCCGACCGTCAGGCCCCCGACATCCTCGCGCACCCCGAGGTCGAGGAGCGCAAGGACGTCGTCCGCGATCTCTCGGCGCGCGGCGAGACCGCACTCGAGCACACCTGGGCGGAGCGCATCGCGACGGCGTCCGATCCGGCGTCCGTACTGGACGAGTTCCCGTACCTCGACAACTATCACCGGCTCACCGCCCTCGAGGTGCGCCTGCTCACCCACTCGGGCGGCGCACCGACGTCCGTGGCCGTGCTCGGCTGCGGGCCGCTCCCCCTGAGCACCGTTGGATACGCCGAAGCGCTGGGCTGCCCCGTCGTCGGCCTGGACCGGGACCCCGTCGCGGTCGCCCTCGCCCGCCGGGTCACCACGCGGATCGGTACCCCGCGAGTGCGGTTCGAGCAGGCCGACGCCGCCGACGTCGACCTCGCGGCGCACGACGCCGTGGTGCTCGCCGCGCTGGTGGGCGAGACGTCGTCGGCCAAGGCGGCAGTCCTCGCGCGGATGGCCGACTCGATGCGGCCCGGTGCCATGCTGCTCGCGCGGAGCGCGCGCGGCCTGCGCACCCTCCTCTACCCGCCGGTGGACCTGCGCGCCATGTCCGGCTTCGAGGTGCTGGAGGTGGTCCATCCCACGGACGACGTCGTCAACTCCGTGGTGGTGGCCCGCCGGCTCGGCTGAGCATGACGAAGGCTCCCCGGTGCGAGCACCGGGGAGCCCTGGTCATGGTGCGCTCAGTGCGCGGCGTCTGGTCAGCCCGCCGAGCTCTGCGCCTCCTCGGCCGCTATCGCGTCCTCCAGCGCCTGCTGCAGGCGGTCCTGCGCCTCGCCGTAGGCGGCCCAGTCACCGTCACGCTGGGCTGCGTTGGCGTCAGCCATGGCGTCTGCCGCCTCCTGCAGTGCGACGTCGAGGTCCGACCCGGAGCCCCCCGTGCCGGAGCCACCGGTGGGTTCGTCGCTCGGCTCGCCCGACGGTTCGGACGTCGGATCCGTACCCGGCTCTCCCTCACCCGTCGGCGGGGTGATGGGTGCCTCGTCCTCGGCAGTACCCGCGTCGCCCGCCTCCGCACCCGAGTCACCGCCGAACACCTGGTCCAGCGCTTCGTCGAGCGTGTCGGCGAACCCGATGTCGTCACCGAAGGCGACGAGCACCTTGCGCAGCAGCGGGAACTGCGTGCCACCGGTCGACTGGATGTACACGGGCTGCACGTACAGCAGACCGCCGCCGACCGGCAGGGTGAGCTGGTTGCCTCGCCGCACCGTGGACGCGCCGATCTGCAGGATGTTCAGCTGCTCCGAGATCGTCGGGTTCGAGTCGAAGTTGTTCTGCACCTGACCGGGGCCGGGCACCGTCGTGTCTCGTGGCAGCTCCAGGAGGCGGAGCTTGCCGTAGTCCTCTGCCTTCTTGCCCGCCTCGTTCCCCGCGTCGGCATCCACGGCGAGGAAGCCGGTGAGCACCTCACGGTCCGTGTTACCGCCCGGGATGAAGGTGGACGTCAGCGAGAACGACGACTCCTCCTGCCCGGGCATCTTCAGCGTCAGGTAGTACGGCGGCTGCAGCGGCTTGTTGGCGGCATCCGACGTCGGATCGGTCGGGTTGTTCCAGAAGTCCTGACCCGAGAAGAACTCGGCCGAGTTGTCCACGTGGTACTGGCTGAGCAGGGTGCGCTGCACCTTGAACAGGTCCTCCGGGTACCGCAGGTGGCTCATCAGGTCGCCGGAGATCTCCTCGATCGGCTTGACCGACGTCGGGAAGACGTTGGTCCAGGCCTTGAGGATCGGGTCCTCGGCGTCCCACGCGTACAGGTCGACCGACCCGTCGTAGGCGTCGACCGTGGCCTTCACCGAGTTGCGGATGTAGTTGACCTCCTCCGGCAGCTCGACCGGAGCCCCGGACGCCGTGGTGAGCGTGTCCGCGACCGCCTCGTCGAGCGGCGTCGAGGTGGAGTAGGGAACGGCGTCGCTGGTGGTGTAGGCGTCGACGATCCACTTCACACGGCCGTCCACGACCGCCGGGTACACCCGGTTGTCGAGGGTGAGCCACGGGGCGACCTTGCTGACGCGCTGCTGCGGGTCACGGTCGTAGAGGATCTGCGACTCGCTCGTGACGCGGTCGGAGAACAGGAGCTGCTCCTCGCCGAACTTCAGCGCGTACAGCAGCTTGCTCCCGAAGGAACCCACCTCGGGCCCGGCGTCACCGGTGAACGTCGTGTTGACCTGGCCGCCGTCCTCGGCGTCGTCCGCCTGGTAGTCCAGCTCCCAGGGCTTCGTGCCCTCCGGCGCACCCACGACGGAGTACGTGTCGGTGCTGGGGCTGAAGTAGATGCGCGGCTCGTACCCGCCCTCGAGGTCGGTGATAGCGCCCTGGGACGGGATGCCGCCCTCGAAGAACGCCGGGCGACCGTCCGGGCCCGGCTGGTTGCCGTAGGCGGCGACGACGCCGTAGCCGTGCGTGTACACGGTGTGGTCGTTGACCCAGTTGCGCTGGTCCTGGCCCAGACCGTCGAGGTTCAGCTCGCGCACCGCGATCACGGTGTCGCGGGACTCGCCGTCGATCTCGTACCTGTCCACCGACAGGGAGTCGTCGAAGTTGTAGTACTGCTTGTTCTGCTGCAGCTGACGGAACGACGGCGAGACGATCTGCGGGTCCAGCAGGCGGATCGAGGCGGCGGTGTCGGCGTCCTCCCGCAGCGCGCCCTCCTCCGCCTGCGTGGTGGCGTCGTACTGCTCCTTCTCGACACCGTCGATGTCGAACGCCGTCAACGTCGCGTCGATGTTGCGCTGGATGTACTCGGCCTCCAGCTCCTGCGCGTTCGGGTTCACCTGGAACCGCTGCACGACGGCGGGGTAGATGCCGCCGATGGCGATGGCAGACACGACCATGAGGCCGACGCCGATCGCCGGCAGGCGCCAGTCCCCGCGGAACGCGGTGACGATGAACAGCGCGGCGACGAAGATCGCGACCACGGTGAGGATGCCCTTGGCGGGGATCACCGCGTGCACGTCGGAGTACGAGGCGCCGTCGAAGCGGTCGCCCGCGTTCGTCAGGATCGAGTACCGGTCCAGCCAGTAGTTGGCGGCGATCAGGAGCAGCCCGATGGCGCCGATGACGGCGAGGTGGACGCGCGCGGCGGTGGTGGTCCGCGGACCACCGGCCGCGGCGGGTCCGACCCGCAGTCCCCCGTACAGGTAGTGCGTGACCAGCCCGGCGATGCCAGCGATCACCACCACCGAGATGAGGAAACCGACGGTGAACCGCAGCGCGGGCAGGAGGAACACGAAGAACCCGAGGTCCATGCCGAACTGCGGGTCGGCCTCGCCGAACGGCTCGCTGTTGAACGCGAGCAGCACCGTCCGCCACTGCGCGGAGGCGGCGACACCGGCGAAGAAGCCGACGAGGACCGGCGCGGCGACCATGACGACCCGGCGGAGCGGCTCGACCGCCTCACGGTACTGGTCGAGCGTCGCCTGCTCGGGTGTGCTGGGCGCGTAGATGGGGCGGGACCGGTAGGCCGCGGTGAACGACCAGAACACGGATCCGGCCATCAGCAGGAACCCTCCGGCGAACAGGGCTGCGCGCATGCCCCACTCGGTCCAGATCACCCGGGAGAACCCGAGCTGACCGAACCACATCACCTCGGTCCAGAACTGGGCTAGGAGAAGCAGGGCTGCGATCACGGCGGCGACCGCGACTATCGCCACCCCCAGCGGACTGCGTCGTCGGGCTCGGGGGGCGCCGCCGGACGGGCGGCGAGGTGCTGCGGCGAAGGACACGACTGCGTTACCTCACGTCATCAAATGGTTGGGCCGTACCCAGGTGGAACGGCCGGGCTCTGCTCAAGGTTCCCGGCACAAGGTTCCCACATCCTCCAGATGTGCAACACACGGTCAACATCTGCGCCGGTAGGTCAGGAACAGGTCGGGAGGTCGCCGCCCTCGTCCCGTCCGATCTGCTCGACGGCGTCGCGGGCCTCGGCCAGCGTCGCCACCTTCACGACGTTCAGCCCGGCGGGCACGTTGCCGACCACCTGGGCGCAGTTGTCCGCCGGGGCGAGGAACCACTCGGCGCCGTCCCGGACCGCCCCGTACAGCTTCTGCTCGATGCCCCCGATGGGACCCACCGTGCCCTCGGGGCTCATCGTCCCGGTGCCGGCGATCACCTTTCCGTTGGCCTCGTCCTCCGCGGTCAGCTTGTCGATGATGCCGAGCGCGAACATGGTGCCCGCGCTGGGCCCGCCGATGTTCTCGATCTCGATGGAGACGTCGACGGGAAAGTCGTAGCGCGGGTCGATGAAGACGCCGAGGACCGCCCGCTCGCCGTTGCCCGACGTGGTGATGTCGACGTCCGTCGTGCGCTCGCCCCGCCGGACCCCGAGCGTCACGTCGTCCCCCGGGTTCGTCTCGGCGAGCCCGTCGATGAGGTCGGCGTAGGTGCCGACGGGCTCACCCTGGAACTCGACGATCACGTCACCCTCGGAGAGCTTGCCGTCGGCCCCCGAGCCCGGCTCCGTCCCCGCCACGTCGAGGACGGCCGGCACGTCGTAGCCGAGCTCGGTCAGCGCTGCCGCCGTCGCGGACTCCTGCGACGACACCATCTCGGCCTGGCTGAGCTCCTTCTGCTGCTCCTGGGTGGTCGCCTCGGGGAAGATCGCCTCCACCGGCAGCACCGAGCGCTTCGGGTCCAGCCAGCCCTGGATCACCTGGCCGGACAGCATCGGATAGCCCGGTCCGCCCAGCACGGAGACAGTCGTGAGGCGGAGCTCGCCCGTCGACTCGTACGTCCGCGCGCCCTCGATCTGGATCAGGTTCCGCTGCAGCGTGTCCTCGGTGGGCCCCGGTGAGCGCATGGCGTACGGCGTCGGCACCACCAGCGCCACCGCGGCGAGGACCGCGGTCGCCAGCAAGGAGACGCCGAGCGTCACCGTGCGGCGCGAGACCGGGGCGACCACCAACGGCGCGTCGTCGAAGGGCGACGGGTCGGGCTGCGGGGCGTGCGGGCGGTCGCGCATATCGGTCACCGGACCATCATTCCTCACTTGGCTGAGGTTTCCGTGAAAGCCGCCCGACGGCGACGCGGCACGCGGTCGCGTGCTGCCGCCGTCAGGCTGTCCCTCCGCGCCAGTCTCGGCGCCGTCGTGCAAAGTTTTTCCACTTGAACGGTGCGTTATACCCCACGTCGCGCCGATAACACGCTACGGTCGTTCCGTGGCCCACGACGCCCTGACGTCCGTGGAGGTGCGCCGGAGCCGCCGTCGCACCGCCACGGTGAGCGCATACCGCGACGGTGGACGGACCATCGTCGCCATTCCCGCGCGCTTCTCTCGGGCTCAGGAACGAGAGTGGGTGGCCAAGATGGTGGCCCGGCTGGAGGACAAGGAACGGCGCCGCCGTCCGTCCGACCAAGAACTGATGAACCGCGCGGGCGAGCTCTCGGCGAAATATCTCGACGGCCTTGCCAGGCCCTCGAGCGTGCGGTGGTCGTCGAACCAGGGCCGGCGCTGGGGGTCGTGCACGCTGCTCGACGGGTCCATCCGCATCTCGACCCGCCTCCAGGGCATGCCGTCCTGGGTGCTCGACTACGTGCTGCTGCACGAGCTGGCGCACCTGCTGCACGCGGGCCACGGCCCGGAGTTCTGGAAGATCCTGGAGGTCTACCCCAGGACCGACCGGGCGCGCGGGTTCCTCGAGGGCGCGTCGTTCGCACAGGACGAGCCGGGGGACCTCACGTCCGACGACGGGGACGACTGACCCCTGCGGCGTCGGCCCCCTGGGGCGACCGACCCCTGCGGCATGAGCGCGGTCAGTCCTCGCCGAAGATCTCCTTGAGCGCGGCATCGACGTCGGCGTGCTCGTTCTCCGCGGCCTCGCGGCGCACGAGGTAGCCCGACGGGTCGTCGAGGTCCTGCGTGCCCGGCAGCAGATCGGGGTGGTCCCACACGGCGTCGCGTCCCTCGGTGCCCTGGGCGCGGGAGACTATCGAGAACAGGGTCGCCGCGTCGCGCGACCGGCGCGGCCGCAGCTCCAGCCCGACCAGCGTCGAGAACGTCTGCTCGGCGGGGCCGCCCGCGGCGCGACGGCGTCGGATCATCTCGCGCAGCGGGATGGCGTGCGGCAGGTGCGGCAGGGCGGCGATGGCGCTGACCTCGTCGACCCAGCCCTCCACCAGGGCGAGCGTGGTCTCGAGGTTCAGCAGCACGGCCTTCTGCTCGTCCGTGTTCTGCAGCCCGAACACACCGCCGGACAGGGCGCTGCGCAGCGCGTCGGAGTCGGCGAGGTCGATGTCACGCACCTGTGCCTCGAGCGCGTCGAGGTCGATGGTGATGCCGCGGGCGTAGCGCTCCACTATCGACAGCAGGTGCGACCGGAGCCACGGGACGTGGGTGAACAGGCGGGCGTGCGCGGCCTCGCGGACGGCGAGGAACTGCCGCACCTCCTCCAGCGGGGCATCCAGACCGTCGGCGAACGCGGCGACGTTGGTGGGCAGCAGCACGGTGTCGGAGCTGTCGAGCAGCGGCAGGCCGACGTCGGTGGCGCCGAACACCTCCTGCGAGAGCGTGCCGGCGGCCTGGCCGACCTGCATGCCGAACACCGCCGAGCCGAGCCGGCGCATCATCTGGGTCGGGTCGATGGTGCCGCCGAGCCCGTGCAGCACTCCGGCGGGCATCCCGGGGATCGCCTCGCCGTCGTCGATGCCCTCGGGGAGCTGGTCGCGCAGCACCGTGGCCAGCGCCTCCGAGACGGACGAGGCCACGGGCGCCGCCAGCTCGTTCCACACGGGCAGCGTGGCCTCGACCCACTCGGACCGGTTCCACGCGTGCCGCTTCCCGCCGGCGGGCGGCAGGTCGGTGACGGCGTCGAGCCAGAGCTCGGCCACCGTGAGCGCTTCGCGCGCCTCCTTGGCCTGCTTGGCGGTCAGCGACGGGTCACCCTTGCTGACGGCGACCTGCCGCGCGACGTCGTGCGCGACATCGGCGTTGACCGGTCCGGTGCCCTCGGCCGAGAGCATCTTCTGCACCTGGGCCAGCGCGTACTGCATCATCACGGGGTCGGGTGGGCCGCCGAGCGCGGTCGGGTCGATGCCGCGTTCGCGCATCTCGGCCATCACTTCGTCTGCGCCGTCGCCGAGCATCGAGCGCAGCATCTCCTCCCACGACTGGGGGGTATCGCCGCTCTGGTGCTGGTCGCTCATAAGGTCACCGTAACCGGGTCGGCAACCTCTGCGCCGTCCATTTGGCTCTGGGCGCACACGGGAACTTCGGGCCCGCTCACTGCTTTGGAGATACCTCTGGAACTGTGGACGGGCGCCGGGAACGTGCGACGCCGTCGTGCATCGTTGTCGCCATGAAGCCCCCTTCCCTGCTCCGGCTGCGGCCAGGCACACCCGTGCTCAGCCGCGGCGGCGGCCAGGTGCAATGCGGTTCGGACCCACGCTGGTCGTTCGTGCTGACCGGGCTCACGCCAGCCGAGGAGACGTGGCTCGAGGAGATCGCCGAACGGCGGCACGTGACCGTCGAGCGGTCGGCTGCGCGGTGCGGTGTTCCCGCCGAGCGGCGCGACGAGATCATGACCGCCCTGTTCCGGGCGGGCGTGCTGGTGCCCGTGCCGGCGACGGCCGGCGTGGTGACGGCTCCGGCGGACGGGGCGGCGGACGCGACGGTGCTCGGCATGCTGCGGCCCGACGGCGCGGGGCTGGCGACCCTGGCCGACCGTGCGCGGCGGGTGGTCGGCGTCGTCGGGCTCGGGCGGCTGGGCACGGCGGTCGCGCTGCACCTGGCGACGGCGGGCGTCGGCGGGCTGCTGCTGCACGACCCGCTGCCGGTGCAGGTCACCGACGTCGGGCTGGGCGGTCTGCGGGCGGTCGACGTGGGGCAGGCACGCGACGACGCCGTCCGGTCCATCCTGGCGGAACGCTCCCCCCGCGTGACGGTGCGGGTCGACGGCAGCCTGGCGGGCGGGACGGGACTGGACCCGACGGCCCTCGATGCGGTGGTCGTCACCGAGCCGCACGCCGCGCACCCGGCGCGGTACCAGCGGCTGCTCGGCCTCGGGGTACCGCACCTGCCGGTGGTGGTGCGGGAGGCGGACGTGGTGGTCGGTCCGTTCGTCCGGCCCGGCCGGTCGGCCTGCGTGACGTGCGTCGACCTGAACCGCGCCGACGCCGACCGGGAGTGGCCCGCGCTGGCCGCCCAGCTGCGCAAGGTGGCGGAGCCGACGCAGGAGGCGACGCTCGCCGCGGTGGCAGCGGCGACGGCCGCGAGCCAGGTGCTCGCCCAGCTGGACGGGCACCGGCCCGCGGCCGTCGGTGCATGCCTGGAGATCTCGCTCCCGGCGGGGCTCCCCCGCGTCCGGCCGGCGGAACCGCACCCGCGCTGCGGGTGCATGGTCCTGCCAGCCTGACGCCATGCGTCCTGACTCCTTGCGTTGAGTGCGGGATATTCGCCCGACCAATGGCCGTTGGCCGGGCGAATATCACGCACTCAACGCTGCGGTGGATCAGGCCGCTGCGACGTTCTCCGACTTGCGCGGCCGTCCCCGGCCACGCTTGCGGGCGACAACGGCGCCGTCGACGAAGACCTCGCCGCCCCAGACGCCCCAGGGCTCGTTCCGCTCGAGGGCGCCGGCGAGGCAGCCCTCGATCAGGGGGCAGGTGCGGCACAGTGCCTTGGCCTGCTCCACCTGCGTGCTGTGCTCGGCGAACCACAGCTCCGGGTCGTTCGTACGGCACGGCAGCAGTGTGTCCATCAGCCGGTTGAACTCCGCCGAGTCCGAACCGATCCCGCTCGTGACGGGGTGTTGAGGTGGGTCCCAGGGGCCCGAACCGCCCTGGGGAAGAGTGTCGAGGAGCGCAGTGAGGCGCACGGTTGTCTCCTGTGTCCTGTAAAGAAGAACGTCGTCGATGAACGTCTGGGGGAACAGGACCCCGGGCTAGATCTCGGCCGGCCGGCCCTGGCTGGGCCGGGTCTCCGGGCAAGAATTAAGGCCGCGGGTCCTAGATGGACTCCGCGGCCTGGATGACTCGGTCGTTAGACCGGCGAGTCTCCTGGAGATGCGGAGTCGGGTGCGAGAGCGGACGGCTTGACGCCTCCGCGGTGAGTGCGCGCGCGGAAAGGCAGAGCTGCGCCGATTGCCTGAACGGGCTCGTTGCCGAGCACGTACTTGCACGCGTGCAGATCCGTCTGCGGAATCATGTTCATCTCCAAGACACCCACCTCCTCACTCGAATCCGGGCCAGACCTTAAGGTCTCGCCCACTGCCGTCAGGGACATGTGAACACTATGTCGGGGCACCGGGGCGAGCCAACTCTTTTTCCAAACTTTCTTGAGAAGTTTTTCGCCGGACCCGGAACGGCCCCGTGGGCAGCCGTACCGGGAGCGTCCGAACCACTCGAAAGTTCCCCCGCCGGACCACCTGACAGGCCGCTACGGGCCGCTCAGGTGCTCGGTGCACTCGCCACGATCGCGAGGATCGTGGCGCCGTACCGGTCGATCTTCGCCGGACCTATCCCGTCCACGCGAGCGAGTTCGGCTATGGCCGAAGGTCGGACCTCCGCGATGGCCGCCAGCGTCGCGTCCGTGAGCACCGTGTAGGCGGGCTTGTCCGTCTCGCGGGCGACCTCGAGGCGCCAGTCGCGCAGGGCGTCGAAGAGCGCGACGTCGTGCTCACCGGTCAGCCGGGCCCGGGCCTGGCCCTTCGGCGCGGTCCGCGCCCGGGGCGAGCGCGGTTCCTCCGGCCACAGCCCGTCGAGGAACCTCGTGCGCTTGCGCGTGGGCCGGCCACCCGGGTTCCGTGCGCGCGCGAACGACACCTCCAGGTGCTCGCGGGCGCGGGTGATCCCGACGTAGAGCAGGCGGCGCTCCTCGTGCACGGCGTCGTCGGACTCCGCGAGCGAGATCGGCATCAGCCCCTCGCTCATGCCGGCGAGGAAGACGGCGTCCCACTCCAGGCCCTTTGCCGCGTGCAGTGACGCGAGCGTGACCCCCTCGACCGTCGGCGCGTGCTGCGCCGCCGCGCGTTCGTCGAGCTCGGCGACCAGCAGCGCGACCGTCGCGGGACTCTCGGGGGTCGCGGCGGCGGCCAGGTCGTCCGCGAGCGCGACGAGCGCCTGCATGGCGTCCCAGCGCTCCCGGGCGGCGCCGCGCGCCGTGGGCGGCTGATCCGCCCACCCCGCGGTGGCGAGGATGTCGCGCACATGGTCCGGCATCGGGAGCTCCGGGTCGGCCGAGCGGGCGGCGCCGCGCAGCAGCACCATCGCGTCGCGTACCTCCTTGCGCTGGAAGAACCGCTGCCCGCCGCGCACGAGGTAACCCACCCCGGCGTCGGCGAACGCCGCCTCGAACGCCTCGGACTGGGAGTTGGTCCGGTAGAGCACGGCGATCTCGCTCGGCTTCACGCCCGACTGGATCAGGCGGGCAGCCCTGCCGGCGACGCCCTTCGCCTCGGCCTCGTCGTCGTCGTACGCCGTGAAGGCGATCGGCGGGCCCGGCTTGCGCTGCGCGACGAGCTCCAGCGCCTGGTGCGCGCCCCCGCCGCGGCCGGCGCGCTTGAGCACCTCGTTGGCGAGGTTCACCACCTGCGGCGTGGAGCGGTAGTCACGCACGAGCCGGATCTCCTGCGCCTCGGGGTACGTCCGCCGGAACTCCAGGAGGTGGCGCGGGGTGGCACCGGTGAAGGAGTAGATGGTCTGCGACGGGTCGCCCACCACGCACAGCTCCTTGCGCCCGCCGAGCCACTGGTCGAGCAGGAACTGCTGCAGCGGGGAGACGTCCTGGTACTCGTCCACGACGAAGCGCCGGTACTGCGAGCGCACCTCGTCCGCCACGATCTTGTGGCTGTTCAGCATGTCCCCGAGCATGAGCAGCACGTCCTCGAAGTCGATGACCTCGCGCTCCGTCTTCACGTCCTCGTACGCCGTGATGAGGCGCGACACCGTCTGCGGGTCGTAGCCCGACGGCGCCTCGCGGCCCGTCGCGAGCAGCGCCTTCTCGTAGTCGTCGGCGGTGACGAGCGAGACCTTCGCCCACTCGACCTCGCTGCTCAGGTCACGGACGGCGACGCGGTCCACGCTCAGGCCGAGCCGGCGGGCCGCCTCCGCGATGATCTGCGCCTTGTGCTCCACCAGCCGCGGCGGGGCGCCGCCCACCACGCGCGGCCAGAAGTACCCGAGCTGCCGCAGCGCCGCCGCGTGGAACGTGCGGGCCTGCACGCCCTGGACGCCGAGCTCGCGCAGCCGGGTGCGCATCTCCCCCGCCGCGCGGGCCGTGAACGTCACGGCGAGCACGCTGGTCGGCGCGTACATGCCGATGCGGACCCCGTAGGCGATGCGGTGGGTGATGGCGCGCGTCTTGCCCGTGCCGGCACCCGCCAGCACCATGACCGGCCCGTTGAGCGCGAGCGCGACCTCGCGCTGCTCGGGATCGAGGGCGGTCAGGATGGCGTCGGGGCTCATCGGTCCAGGATGATTCGAACCGGCGGCGGAGTTGGTCTGGGTGAGCATCGTCTGCGATTCTCGCAGCACCCACTGACAAGGAGTACTGATGTCCGATACGACCACGTCGAACCGCTCGCCCCTCCCGGCGGACGGCACGGTCCTGATGTACTCGACCACCTGGTGCGGGTACTGCCGCCGGCTGCGTACGCAGCTCGACTCGGAGGGCATCGGCTACACGGTCATCGACATCGAGGAGCAGCCAGAGGCCGCCGCCTACGTCGAGCAGGTCAACGGCGGGAACCAGACCGTTCCGACGGTGGTCTACCCGGACGGCACGGCGGCGACCAACCCGAGCCTCGCGGACGTCCGGCTGGCGCTGGCGAACTAGCCCCCGTTCACCTGGCGGCCTGCCAGCCGCCCCCGGCCGGGTCTTCCATGCGCCCGCCGTACCAGTCCTCGATCAGGGAGCGGGCGATCGAGGCGCGGCCCGGCAGGCCGAGGTGGCCGTCGGCCACCGCCGCGGCCACCTCCGCGCGGGTGAACCAGTCCGCCTCTGCGATCTCGTCCTCCTGCCGCACCAGGCGCGTCGTGGTCGCCCGGGCCCGGAAGCCGAGCATGAGCGACGCCGGAAGCGGCCAGGACTGGCTGCCCCGGTACTCGACGGTTGCGGGGTCGACGACGACCCCCACCTCCTCCATCGTCTCGCGCACCACCGCCTGCTCGAGCCCTTCGCCCGGCTCCACGAAGCCGGCCAGCACCGACCGCCGGCCCGGGCCCCACTGCGGGCCGCGGGCCAGGAGCAGCCGGTCGTCGGCGTCGGTGATCGCCATGATCACCGCGGGGTCGGTGCGCGGGAACTGGTTCGTGTCGTCCTTCGGGCAGTGCTGGATCCAGCCGCCCTGCGCGACCTCGGTCCGCGTGCCGCACCGCGGGCAGTGGGTGTGCGCGGCGTGCCACTGGGACAACGCGATGGCCTCGACGACGAGCCCCTGTTCCAGGTCGGGCTCGTCGAGGGTGCGCAGCCCCGCCCAGTCGACGTCGAGCCCGGGCTCCGCCTCGGCGTCGGCCAGGACCGCGGCGAGGTAGGCCACGCCGTCCGCCTCCCCGAGGAAGAGGTGCAGGCCGACGTCGAGGTGCGCGACGTCGTCGGGCGCGAAGAGCGCCACGCGCTGGCCGGCCATCGCCACCCGGTTCCCGCGGACGACCAGCACCTGGGTGCCGCGCTCCTTGAGGAGGTCGCCGACGAGCCCCGGCTCGTCGCGGCGGTGGGCGGCGCGGTAGTGGGCGGCGCGGGCGAACGGGAGGTCGAGAGCTGACACAGGGTCGACAGTAGTCGGCCGCCCTGGCACCCGGATCGCGGCAGGTCAGGTGCCCGGCGTCGCACCCGTCCGGATCTTGCCTCGCAAGACTTGTTTCGCAAGACTTGTATTGCAAGTCTTGCTACGCAAGGTTATGGTTCTCGACATGATCGAAGAGCGCATCGCAACGAACCTCCGTAAGGGAGTGCTCGAGTACTGCGTGCTCGCGCTGCTCTCGCACGGTGAGAAGTACGGACTCGAGCTGGCCGACGACCTCACCGAACGCGGACTCATCGCAAGCGAGGGCAGCCTCTACCCGCTGCTGGCCCGCATGCGCGAGAACGGGCTGGTCGAGCCCCGATGGGACTCGTCGGGCACCGGACGCCCCCGCCGCTACTACGCCATCACCGCTGACGGCACCAGTCAGCTCGCCGCGTTCGCCCAGGTCTGGGCGTCACTCGCCGCGCAGGTCAACGCGCTGCTGGAGGGATCACGATGACCGAGAGCATGACAACTGCCAAGAACACCACGATCACCGAGAGGACCGCGATGAACGCGAACGCCGAGGACGCCTACCTGCGCGACGTGGGCAAGCGCCTGCGCGCGCTCACCCCTGAGCAGCGCGATGCGGTGCTCGACGACGTCCGGGCCCACTTCGCGGACGCCGCGGATGCGGGCCGTACCCCTGAGCAGGCCGCGCAGAGCCTCGGCGACCCAGCGCAGTTCACCGAGCGGGTGCGGGCCGAGCTGGGCCATGAACCGGGCGAGACCGACCGGATGAGGCGCATCCTGCTGTGGCTGGCGACCGGTGTCGCGGTCTTCGCCGCGATGTTCGTCTCCTTCTGGTGGCCGGACGGCTCCCTCCAGGTGCCGAACACGCAGTTCAAGGCGCACGGCTTCGGGATCGTGCTGCTGAACCTGGCCCCGGCACTGATCGCAGCGCTCCCGAACTTCGCCTCCCCGCGTGCCCGTACGGTCTTCAACGTCGCGGTGGCGATCATGCTGTCGGTCGTGAGCTTCATCTTCCCCGACGGCTGGGCCTTCGCGCCCACCGCCTGGCTCGCGTGGGGCGCGCTGCTCGTACCGGTCATCGCCCGCAACGGACCGCCCGCGATCGGCTGGCGCATCGCCGGAGGCGTGCTCGCCCTCCTGCCCATCGCCCTGAGTGTCGCCGGATCGCTTGCCGGCAACTGGGACCTGACCCGCGAGACCGTTCTCTACGCCGGCGGGTTCGCCGTTCTCGGCGTGCTGATCGCCCTCGGCAAGCCGTGGGCCGGCGTCATCCTGGCCCTGGTCGGCGTCGTGGCCCTGGTGAGCTCCGCGCTCTATCCGGGAATGCTCACGTCGGGCGTCTGGTGGGCGGGCGGGCTGTTCATCACCATCGGCGCGAGCCATGCCCTCATGCACACCCGGCCGCGCACACCCGCACGCCGCTAGCACTCGCCGGGCCCTGGCACTACCAGACGGCTCTGCCAAGAAAGGTGGTGTGTCCCCGTTGGAGCGGGGACACACCACCGCCCTGTGCCATGGCACGCGAACACTGCAATACGGTTGAGCACGTGTCCCGCACGCCCCTCGCTCTCGCCGCCCTCTCGACCGCCGCCGTACCTGGTCTCGATGCCCAGTCGGTGCGCGTCGGCGAGCTCGCGGGCGACTACGACGTCGCCGTCGTCACCGGGCAGGACAACCAGGAGTGGGTGGTCCGTGCGCCCCGCAGCACGGTGGCCGGTGCGGCGCTCGAGGCCGAGATCGAGCTGCTGGACGCGCTTCGGCTGTACATCGACACGGGCGTGCTCCCGTTCGTCGTGCCGCAGGTCGCGGGGTACGCGCTGCTGCCGGAGGGCGGCCGGGCGGTGGTGCACCGGCGGATCATCGGCAGCACCCTCGACGTCGAGGCGCTGGAGCCGGGCCCCGGCCTCGCGGCGGACCTGGGCCGGGCGATCGCCGCGATCCACGAGCTGCCGACGTCGGTCGTGGAGACCTGCGGGCTGCCCAGCTACACGGCGTCCGAGTACCGCGAGCGTCGCCTCACCGAGGTGGACGAGGCCGCGCGCACCGGCAGGGTCCCGCCCACCCTGCTGCGGCGCTGGGAAGCGGCGCTCGAGGACGTCTCCCTCTGGAAGTTCAAGCCTGTCGTCGCGCACGGCGACCTGGCGCCCGACCAGCTGCTCGTGGACCGGCAGCGGGTGGTCGCGATCTCGGGCTGGGCGGAGGCCCGCGTGGCCGACCCCGCCGACGACCTCGCCTGGCTCATCGCGGCGGCACCGCTCGAGGCGGTCGACTCGATCATGGAGGCGTACCAGCTACGCCGCACTGAGCTGAGCGACCCCCGTCTGGCCGAGCGCGCGATGCTCGTGGGTGAGCTGGCGCTCGCGCGGTGGCTGCTGCACGGCGTGCGGCACCGACTGCCCGAGGTGGTCGAGGACGCGACGTCGATGCTGGAGGACCTGGACGAGGCGACGCTCGAAGAGTGAGCCGAAGAGCGAGGGCGCGTAGTCACTCGCCGCGGATGAGCGCCTCCAGCTCCGTCTCGTCGAGCAGGCGCTCCGGCCGGACCGTCGTGTCCGAGCCGACGTAGTAGAACGCGGCGCTCACCTGCTCCAGCGGCAGGCCCGTCCAGCGTGACCACGCCAGGCGGTACACCGCGAGCTGCACCTCGCGCGCACTCCGGGCCGCGGCGTCGAGCGGCTCGCGGCCGGTCTTCCAGTCCACGACCACCACCGCGTCCGGTCCGATGGCCGGGTCCCGGAAGACGGCGTCCATGCGGCAGCGCAGCATGACGCCGGCCACCGGCGTCTCGACGTCGACCTCCACCGCGATGGGCATGCGAGCCGACCACTCCGAGCCGAGGAACGTGTCGCGCAGCTTGTCGAGGTCGGTGTCCTCCGGCAGGTCCTCGTCCTCGGCGCTGGGCAGGTCGTCGACGTCGAGCAGCGTGGCCGACGTGAAGAACTGCTCCACCCACTCGTGGAACCGGGTACCCCGGCGGGCGTGCACCGTCGGCTGCACCGGCACAGGGCGCCGGAGCTGGAGGGCGAACGCCTCGCGGTCCGCGGCGAGCCGCACCAGCCCGGACGCCGAGACGTGCGCGGGGAAGGCGATCTCCCGGTCGGCGTCCCGGTCCCGTTCGGCGAGGAGCATGCGGGCGAGGTCGACCAAATCATGGCCTGCGGCGTCGGTGACGGCGCCCCGCGGCGCGGTGAGCGCATCGGCGGGCAGGCGCATGGCGGCCAGCGCGACCAGACGCTCCTCCGCGGCCTCGTCCACGAGCTCGGCGGTGGCACGCAGCACGCCCCGGGCGGTCGGCTGCTGGGCCGCAACCGTGCTCGGCGTCGTCCCGGCCTGGTCCTGGCCTCCGTCCGGAGCCGGCCAGAGGGCCGTCAGCTCCTCCGCGTTGCGCGGGTTCTCTGCGTCCGGGGCCGGCATGGGGGCCCAGAGGTCCGTGCTGACCAGGCCGGCGTCGGCCAGCTCGGCGAGGAACGGGGAGACGCCGCGCGGGCGGCTCGCCGTACCCCACCAGGAGGCCGTGAGGAAGAGCTCGCGCCGGGCACGCGTGAACGCCACGTACGCCAGCCGGCGCTCCTCGGCGAGGCGGTGCTCACCGCACTCGTACTTGAACTCGTCACGCAGCGCGATGAGGTCCTTGGTGTCGGACGCGCGCTCCCAGCCGAAGCTCGGCAGGTCGTCCGCGTCGCCGCGCAGGTGGTAGGGCAGCTCGCCCAGGTCGGACAGCCAGCCCGACGAGGAGTCGCCCGAACGCGAGCCCCTGTCCCACGTCGGGAACGCGCCGTCGGCGAGACCGGCCACGGCCACCGCGTCCCACTCCAGCCCCTTGGCGGCATGCGCGGTGATCACCTGGACGGCGTCCGGGTCGGGCTCGTGCACCGGCATGTCGAGACCGCGCTCCTTCTCCCCCGCCACACCGAGCCAGGCAAGGAACGCGCCGAGCGTCGCCGTGTCCGACGACTGCGCGAACGACGCGGCCACGTCCCGGAACGCGTCGAGATGCTCGCGGCCACGATCGCTCACCGCTCCGCCGACACCAGCGCTCGTCAGGGCTGCCGCGGTGGCTGCCTCGACGTCGAGGCCGAGAGCGCGCTCCGCCTGGACCACCAGCTCGGGCAGCGACAGGTACGTGAGGCCGCGCAGGTCCCGCAGCAGCCCGGCGAGCGCGGTCAGCCGCAGGTGAGCGTCCCGGGACAGCACCCGGCCGTCGCGAGCCGGCTTCCCGGCCGGCGGCAGGTCGTCGAGCGCGTCGACTATCGAACGGTGGTCCGACACGTCGCCCTCGACGACACGGAGGTCGTCGTCCACCGCGTCGTCAGAGCCGTCCACGCCGTCCACCCGGGCCGCGGCCGCCGCGGCGGTGCGCGGGTCGTCCATCCGCGCCAGGTCCGCAGCCCAGGAGCCCAGCGCATGGAGGTCGGCGGCGCCGAGGTTGAGACGCGGGCCGGTCAGGAGGCGCATCAGCGAGTCACCGCGGGACGGGTCGTGCGCGGCCTGGAGCAGCGCGACGACGTCGACCACCTCGGGCGTCGACAGCAGCCCACCGAGGCCCACCACCTCGACCGGAAGGCCGCGGCGGCGCAGCGCCACCTCGAGGATGGGGAACTGCGCTCGGGCCCGGCAGAGGACGGCGGCGGTCGACCGCCCGTCCGGGTGGGCGCCGGAGCGCCAGCGCGCGGCCACCCACTCGGCCACCGCCTCCGCCTCCTCCTCAAGCGTGGCCGCGACGTGCGCCGACACCACTCCCTCGCCCGCCCCTGGCCGCAGGTCCAGCGGGGGGACCTCGACGTCGGTTCCGGCCCCGGTCCGCGAGCGCAGCGGACCCGACACGATGTTCGCGGCGGTGAGCACCGCGGCATCGTTGCGCCAGGACGTGGACAGGTAGTGCACGGCGGCGGGGACGCCGTCGTCGCGCTGGAAGCGGCCGGGGAAGCGGGCGAGGCCCGCGGCGGAGGCGCCGCGCCAGCCGTAGATGGACTGGTGCGGGTCGCCGACCGCCGTCACGGGGTGTCCGCCGCCGAACAGGCCGGACAGCAGCTCGACCTGGGCGTAGGACGTGTCCTGGTACTCGTCGAGGAGCACGACCTCGAACCGTGCGCGCTCGGCGGCGCCCACGAGCGGCACCTCGCGGGCGAGCTGGGCGGCGAAGGCGACCTGGTCGCCGAAGTCGAGCGCCTCGGCGATGCGCTTGCGGCGGCGGTACTCGACGACGAGGTCCACGAACCGGGCCCGTTCGGCGACCGAGCTGATGAGCTTGTCGACGTCCTTGGTGCGCTTCTTCTGCTTCGGTCCGAGCGGGACGGACTCGAGGTGCTCTGCCATCTCGGTCAGGCGGGCGCGGGCGTCGGCGGGGTCGACGAGGTGCTCGCCGAGCGCGCCGGACAGTGCCACGACGGCGCCGGTGACGGTGCTGACCGCCTTGTCGGTGCCGAGGTCCTCGTCCCAGGACTCGACCACCTGGGACGCGAGCTGCCACTGCTCGGCCTGGCCGAGCAGACGGGCGCTCGGTTCGACGCCGAGGCGGAGACCGTGGTCGGCGACCAGGGAGGCGGCGTAGGCGTTGTAGGTGGCGACGGTGGGCCGGTCGAGGTCCAGGCCGGCGAGCGCTTCGCCGGACTCCTCGCCCAGTGCCCGGCCCAGCTGTGCCAGCCGTGTCTGCACGCGCCGGGTGAGCTCGCCGGCGGCCTTGCGCGTGAACGTCAGGCCGAGCACCTGCTCGGGCTGGACCAGCTTGTTGGCGATGAGCCAGACGACGCGCGCGGCCATGGTCTCGGTCTTGCCCGAGCCCGCACCCGCGACGACGAGCGCCGGCTCCAGGGGCGACTCGATCACCCGGACCTGCTCGTCGGTGGGCTCGTGGCGACCGAGCAGCCGGGCGATCGCCCGCGCGGACAGCCGGATCTCCGGCTCGTGCCTGGTCACTCGACCACCTTCCGTCCCTCGGGCTGCAGCGGGCAGGAACGCCGCACCGGGCACACCTCGCACAGGTCGTTGCTCTTCGCCGCGAACTGCGCAGCGGCCATCGTGTCGGCGGCACCCTCCACGGTGTCGCGCGCCCAGCTGTTGCCGTCCTCGTCCGGGACGAGAGCCGGCTGGTTCCGTACGCTCGCCGACACGGTCTCGGTGCCGACGTAGACGAGGCTCGCGCCCTTGCTGACCGTGCCGTCGGGCAGGTCGAGCGCGCCCTCCTCCACCGCGAGCTGGTAGGCGCCGAGCTGCGGGTTCTCCGCCGCCTTGTCCTTGCTGGCCGCGGACTTGCCGGTCTTGAGGTCGACCACCGTCACGCCGCCGTCGCCCGCGTCCTCGACGCGGTCGACCTGGCCGCGCAGCCGGGCGCGCCCCACCTGCAGGTCGAAGTCGGCCTCCACGAGGAGCGGTTCGCCGGAGTCGGCGAGGTAGTCCGCGAGCCGCTCCACCATGCGCTCGGCCCGTTTGCGGAGCTGCAGCGACGGCCAGCCCTCCGGCAGCGCGAGCTCCGGCCAGCGCCGGTCCAGCTCCTTCTTCAGCTCGGTGAGCGAACCCTTCGGATGGCTCTGCGCTATCGAGTGCAGCAGCGTGCCGAGGGTCTGGTGCGTGGCGTCCGGCTTGGTGCCGCCCGCCGCCTCGAGCGCCCAGCGCAGGGCGCACGTGGTCACCGTCTCCACCTTCGACGGCGACACCTTCACCGTCTCCTGCACACCCCACAGCGGAATCTCGCTCGACACCCCGGCGACGCCGTACCAGGTGCTCGGGTCGGCCTCGGCGACACCCGCTGCCGAGAGGTCGGCGAGGAGGGCGGCGGCGGGCTGGTTGCCCGGCGCCGAGAGGGCGGCAGCACGCACCAGCTCCGTCCGGGCGGCTGCCACCACGCCGCGCAGGTCGAGCGGCGGGCCGACCGGCACGCGCCGGGGGTCCGGCCCGTCGCCGCCGTCGTTCCGCGGCGACACGAGGTCGCAGAACACGCTGGGTGCTTCTTCGGTGTCCTCCACGGCGGTGACCAGGAGGCGCCGTCGGGCGCGGGAGACCGCCACCGCGAACGCACGCAGCTCGTCCGTGAGGACCTGCCGCCGAGCCTCCGCACCGACGACCCGGCCGTCCTCCGACCGGCCGGCGATGAGCTCGACGAGCGCCTGCGAGCCGAGCAGGGAGTCGCGCAGCCGCAGGTCGGGCCAGACGCCGTCCTGTACGCCGGCGACGACCACCACGTCCCACTCGCGCCCGGCGGCCCCCGGCGGTGTGAGCGCCTCCACGGCGCCGGCACCCTGTGCGGACGCCGCCAGCGAGTCGGCCGGGAGGTCCTGCGACGCGAGGTAGTCGACGAACGCGGCGACCGGCGCGCCCGGCATCCGGTCCACGAAGGTCTCCGCCGCGCGGAACAGGGCGAGCACGGAGTCGAGGTCGCGGTCGGCCCGCAGACCCGCGGGACCACCGGCGAGGGCGTAGGCGCTCCACCGCTCGGCGAGACCGGTCGCCGCCCAGACGGCCCAGAGCACCGTCTGTGCCGTTGCGCCCGGCTCCCCGGCGGCCTCGCGCCCGGCGGCGAGCACCCGTGCCACGGCGAGCGGCCCGCGCCGCACCTGCGTCGGCAGCAGAGCCGCACGCGCCGGATCGGCCAGCACCTCGACCAGCAGGGTGTCCGACGTGCGGCCCCCGCCCGCCGACAGCTCCTCCGACCGCAGCGCACGCCGCAGCCGGCGCAGCGCCACGGCGTCGAGCCCGCCGATCGGCGAGACGAGCAGCTGTGCGGCGGTCTCGGGGTCCAGGACCGGCTCGTCGCCGTCGAGCTCCTCGGCGATCAGGGCCTCGAGGCTCCCGCGCGGCGCACCCGCGCACGTCTTCACGGCCGCCAGCAGGGGCGCAACGGCGGGCTCGTCCCGCAGCGGGAGGTCCGACCCGAGCAGCGCGACCGGCACCGACGCCGAGACCAGCTCACGCCGCAGTGCCGCCAGGCGCGTACCGCTGCGGGCGATCACCGCCATCCGCTCCCAGGGCGTGCCACGCAGCAGGTGCTCGGCCCGCAGCTCCCGGGCGATCCAGGCCGCCTCCTGCGCCGCGCCCGAGAGCACCGCGACCTGGACGGACGATGCGGACCCGGCGGCCGGCTCACCCTCGGCGGCCTTCGGCGCATGCGCCGTCGCGCGCCTGTGCATGGCACTCGCCGACACCGGGATCCGGTTCGTCACCGCACGGGTGACCGCACGCAGCTCGGGCAGCTGCCGCCACACCGTCCCGAGCACCATCGTCTCCGCGTCGAAGGCGCCGAAGGCGCGACCGGGGCCGGCCGGCGCGGCGGCCCGGCCGGTGAGCCCCGGCGCGGCACCACGGAAGGTCTGGACCGCTGAGTCCGGGTCGGACAGCAGGACCAGCCGTGCGCCGTCGTCGTGCAGCACCCGCAGGAGCCGGACCGTCGCGGCCGTTGCCTCCTGGTAGTCGTCGACCACGACCAGGTCCCAGGTGGGCCGCGCCATGCCGGGCACCTCGTCCTCCCAGGACCGCAGCGACTCGGCGGCCTCGTCGATGACCACTGCGGGGTCGTAGCGCGGCCCTGCGTCGGGCGTACCGAGCCGCAGTGCCATCGTGTCGAGGTACTCCTCGTAGATCTGCGCCGCCATCACCCACTCGGGGCGGCCGTTCGCGCGCCCCAGCTCGTCCAGCTCGACCGGGCCGAGGCCACGCTCGGCGGCGCGCATGAGCAGGTCACGCAGCTCCTGGCGCAGTCCGCGCAGGCCCAGCGACTCCTCGGGCAGACCGGCGGGCAGCGCGAGCGGCCGCCCTTCACCGGCGACATGACCGGCGAGCAGCTCGGCGAGCACCAGGTCCTGCTCCGGGCCGGAGACCAGGGTCGGCGCCGGCTGCTCGAGCGCGGCGGCGCGCTTGTGCAGCACCGCGAACGCTGCGGACGACGCCGTGCGAACCATCGGTGCGCCGACCGTGCGCCCGGCCCTTGCCGCTACCTCGTCGCGCAGCCGCGCCGCGGCTCGCCGGGAGGACGCGAGGACCAGCACCCGTTCGGGCTGCACGCCCGAGTCCAGCGCCCGCACGGCGACCTCGCAGGTGACGGTCGTCTTGCCGGACCCGGGCGCACCGAGGACCAGGGTCGCCCGGTTGCTCAGCGCGGCCTCGACGGCTGCCGCCTGGGTGTCGTCGAGCGGCACACCGCCCTCGACCAGCACAGATCCGGCCGCGCCGGGACGGTGCCCGGGCGGCGTCAGCCGAGGTGCGAGAGCGAGGGTCGGTGTCACGCGAACGATCGAACCACGAGCCACTGACACTCCCCGACGCCCCGCACTGGGGAGTCGGCAATGCCCGTTTCGTCCTGTGGAAGCCGGTCAGTCCTCGTCCGGCACCGGGGCGTCGGGAACGGGCCAGGGCTCGGGGATGCAGCCGCTGGTCGTGGTGGTCTGCTGCACCATCACCGTCGCGTGCTCGCCCTCGCCGGCGCACAGGTCGTGGTGGTACCCGATCACGTGCCCCACCTCGTGGTTCACGAGGTACTGCCGGTAGCGCCCGATGCTCTCCCACGCCTGGGAGCCCTTCGCCCAGCGCTTGAAGTTGAGCACAGCGGTCTCCTCGATGCCGCACGAGAGCTCACCTATCGTGTCCAGCGGGAGACAGAGCCGGTCGGTGGTTCCCGGGCTGGCGAGCACCACGCGCGCGTCGTAGTCGTCGGAGTCGGTCCAGGCGAAGGTGGACCCGTCGGCGGCGTTCCAGCCGCGCGGGTCGTTCAGGGTGGCCAGCACCGACTCGGCGAAGACCTCCGGATCCACCGGCAGCCCCTTCTCGACGGCTATCTGGACACGCCAGACCTTGCCCTCGGCGGGCGCGAGACGAGACCCGCCGACCACGACGAGCCTGCCGGACAGCTCCTCCTCCACCGCGACGCTCGTGCCGAGCAGCCCGGAGCCCGGCTCCGGCGGCGGCCCGACTGCGGCGCGAAGGCTCGGGTCGGGTGACGGCGGCGCCGACTTCTCCACGGGCGGCACTCCCGCCGAGGCCACGGCCCGGGGTTCGGGCAGCTCGGCGGACGGCGGCTCGGGCAGCACCTCGGCGGCGGTGCCAACACCTGCGCCCGTCCCCGAGGCGGCTTCGGCCGCCGAGACGGCATCCGGCGACACCGCCGAGACGGCATCCGGCGACGTCCGTTCGCCGGACCTGGCCGCCTCGTACGCGTTCCGCACCGCGGCGGCCGCCTCGGCGCCCAGGCTGTCCTCGACGGCCCCGGCGACGACTGCGGCGGACGCGTCCGGTTCGGTGCTCATGGTGACCGCCATGCCTCCACCGAGCCCCGCCACCAGGCAGAGGCTGAGCGTGATCGCGGCCCGCCGAGGGTCCTGCGCCGCGCGGCGGCGCACCTTCCGCGCCACGGACCGACTCGCGGCCACGCCCTCCGTCAGGAGCCCGGCGGGCGCGCCTCCACGGGCGTGCCGGCCGGCGCGCCGTGCGGAGGACCGTCTGCTCACGCCGACCATGGTGCCACGCACGCGCCCGCGCGCCCATGCCCCTGTCCACAGGATCGCGGGACCGCCGGGCCCGCACCTCCTCCCCGGGGCCTCTGCCGACCCTCCTGTCGGCTCACGGCGAAACCGAGGGCAGACGGCGCCGACGCGTGACTAGGATCGACAGGCCGGGACCCCGGATCACCGGGCACACGGCGCAATCCCCGACCGAACTGGAGTAAAAGTGGACGTCACCATCGGTGTGCAGAACCTGCCTCGCGAGGTCGTGGTCGAGACGGAAGCGAGCGCGGACGCCGTCGCGACTGCCGTCAAGAAGGCCCTGGCCGGTGGCACCCTCGAGCTCACCGACTCGCGCGGCCGCCTCGTGCTCGTCCCCGGCGCTGCGATCGGCTACGTCGAGATCGGTTCCGAGGAGCAGCGCAAGGTCGGCTTCGGCGCGGTCTGAGCAGGTCGTACCCCACGCCACGTGGCTGACGGCGCACCCGCACGCGCCGTCCGCCACGTGGCGTTCATTACTAACCGGGCTGTTCACCGTGTTTCGCTAACCACCCGGAAACATCGTGCGCGTACCATGAATCCCGTACATCGGTTGCCCGGTCGTCACGTTCCGACCCCCGAGCCTGTGCTCCGGCCTCCCAGAGGCCGTTCCGACAGGACGCGCTGCCTGGGTCATTCCCGGCGCGCGATGATTTTCACGATCGGCTGCCGCACGAAGGCGCGATCGCCGGGCCATGAGGGCCCACCGCGCCGCGAGAGATGAAGGCGCCAGTGACTACCACAGACACCCCGGCCGCAGACGCGGTCATCAAGACAGGTCCCGAGCCGACGATGAGCTCGGGCCCCGACTACTCCAGCCCGTCCGCCATCCAGGCGCAGAACGTGACGTTCGCCGACTTCGGCGTCCGCCCCGAGATCGTCGAGGCGCTGAAGGACTCGGGCATCACCCACCCGTTCCCCATCCAGGCGATGACGCTGCCCGTCGCGATGAGCGGGCACGACATCATCGGCCAGGCCAAGACCGGTACCGGAAAGACGCTCGGCTTCGGCGTGCCGCTGCTGCACCGCGTCGTCGCTCCCGGCGAGCCCGGCTACGACCAGCTCGTCGCTCCGGGCAAGCCGCAGGCCGTCGTCGTCGTACCGACCCGCGAGCTCGCCGTGCAGGTGGCGAACGACCTGGCCACCGCCTCCGCCAGGCGCAACGTCCGGATCGTGCAGGTCTACGGCGGCCGTGCCTACGAGCCGCAGATCGAGGCCCTGAAGTCCGGCGTCGACGTCGTGGTCGGTACGCCGGGCCGCATGATCGACCTGCTGAACCAGGGTCACCTCAACCTGCTCCGTGCGGCGACCGTCGTGCTCGACGAGGCCGACGAGATGCTCGACCTCGGGTTCCTGCCCGACGTCGAGAAGATCCTGGCCCGTACCCCCGCGCAGCGGCACACCATGCTGTTCAGCGCCACCATGCCGGGCGCCGTCGTCTCGATGGCGCGCCGCTACATGAAGCAGCCCACGCACATCCGCGCCGCCGAGCCGGACGACCAGGGCGCGACGGTCAAGAACATCAAGCAGGTCGTGTACCGGGCCCACGCCCTGGACAAGATCGAGGTGCTCGCCCGCCTGCTCCAGTCCGAGGGCCGCGGGCGCAGCATCGTGTTCGCACGCACCAAGCGCACCGCCGCCAAGGTCGCGGACGAGCTGACCACGCGCGGCTTCGCGGCCGGAGCGATCCACGGTGACCTGGGCCAGGGCGCACGCGAGCAGGCACTGCGCGCGTTCCGCAACGGCAAGATCGACGTGCTCGTCGCGACCGACGTCGCCGCCCGCGGCATCGACGTCGACGACGTCACGCACGTCGTGAACTACCAGTGCCCCGAGGACGAGCGCATCTACCTGCACCGGGTGGGCCGCACCGGCCGCGCGGGCAACACCGGTACCGCCGTCACCTTCGTGGACTGGGACGACGTGCCGCGCTGGTCGCTCATCGACAAGGCGCTCGAGATCGGGTACCCCGAGCCGGTCGAGACGTACTCCACGTCGCCCCACCTGTTCACCGACCTGAACATCCCCGAGGGCACCAAGGGCCGCCTGCCGCGGTCCGCGCAGCACCTCGCGGGGCTGGACGCCGAGGACGTCGAGGACCTGGGCGAGACGGGCAAGCGCAACAGCGGCTCCCGCTCGGGCGGCTCGCGCTCCGGCGGCTCCCGCTCCGGCGCCCCCCGCTCCGGTCCGCGCTCGGGCGGGCGGCAGGGCGGCTCGCACGGCGCGCCCCGTTCGGCCCCCCGGTCCGACGGCGGAGACACGCCGGCCACCGGCACGCCGGCCGCCGACACCGCCGGCACGTCGGGTGAGCTGCCCGCCTCGGGCGAGCGCCCGGCGTCGGGCGGCGAGGACGAGGGCGGCCAGCGCCGCCGTCGGAACCGTACCCGCCGCCGCACGCGCGGCGGCCAGCCGGAGAACTGACCCGCGCCGTCGTCCGAGATGACGTGTCAGACCCGCAGATCACTCCGGTGACCTGCGGGTCTGACACGTTCAGGGGTTTCTGACAGGCTCTACCCGTGAAGATCGAGTTCACCGCTCCCCTGTGGCAGTGGCAGGTGCGTACCGACTCCTGGTGGTTCGTGACCGTGCCGCCCGACCATTCCGACGAGCTGGCCGACCTCCCGCTGCCTCCGCGCGGGTTCGGCTCGATCCGGGTCCGGGTGACCGTGGGGAAGACCACCTGGACCACCTCCGTCTTCCCGAGCGACAAGGACGGCGGCTACGTGCTGCCCATGAAGAAGAAGGTGCGGGAGGCCGAGAGCCTAGTCCCGGAGAAGCCGGTAGCGGTGATCCTGGAGACCATCGACGTCTGACCTGTCAGACCCTCAGGTCACCCCGGTGACCTGAGGATCTGACACGTCGAGGGATCAGACCGTGCGGACGAACTCGATGACGCCGTTCGCGATCATCTGGGTGGCGATCGCCGCGAGCAGCACGCCCGCGATACGGGTCACCAGCGTCACGCCGGAGTCCTTGAGCACCCTGTGCACGAGACCGGCGAACCGCATGGCAGCCCAGGTGCAGACGCACACCGCGACGATGCCGATGCCTATCGACGCGTAGTGCCCGACAGCGGACTCGCCGGCGCTCACGCCCTGCTGCACGAACACCATCGTGGCCACGATCGTGCCGGGGCCCGCGAGCAGCGGGGTCGCGAGCGGCACCAGGGCCACGTTCTTGGCGGCCCCGCCGGCGTCCGTCCCACCGGCGTCCATCTTGCCCATGAGCAGCTCCAGCGCGACCAGGAGCAGGAGCAGCCCGCCCGACGCCTGGAGCGCCGCGAGCGAGATCCCCATGTGCTCCAGGAGGAGCTGGCCGAACACCGCGAACACCACGATCACGCCGAAGGCCACGAAGATCGCAGTCCGCGCCGCGCGCTTGCGGTCGTGCGCGGTCATCCGCGAGGTCAGTGCGAGGAAGACCGGCACGGTGCCCGGCGGGTCCATGATCACGAAGAGCGTCACGAAGACCTCGGTGAAGAGCGCAACGTCGAACCAGGTCACCGGAGCACCTCGAGGGTGCCCTGCTCCACGATCGCCTCGAGCACGCCGGGCTCTGTCGTGTTCTCGCCGATGAGGTTGCGCTTGCCCGCCCCGTGGAAGTCGCTCGACCCCGTGACCAGCAGGTCGAGGGACTGGGCGATGTCGCGGAGACGTCGGCGCGTGTCCGGGGTGTGGTCGCGGTGGTCCACCTCGAGCCCGGCGAGCCCCGCCGCGGCGAGCTCCTCGATGGTCGAGTCGGGGACCACCCGGCCACGCGCGTCGGCCCCGGGGTGCGCGAAGACCGGCACCCCGCCCGCCGCCCGGACCGCCTTGACGGTGGCGACGGCGTCGGGCGCGTAGTGGCCCACGTAGTACCGCGTACCGGTGCGGAGCATCGTGGCGAAGGCCTCGTCCCGGTCGCGCACGACACCGGCCGCCACGAGCGCGTCCGCGATGTGCGGGCGACCGATCGTCGTGCCCGACTTCGTCTGAGCGAGCAGGTCTTCCCACGTGATCGGGTAGTCCTCGCCGAGGAGGGCCACCATGCGCCGGGCGCGGGACGTGCGGTCGTCGCGCGTCCGCTCCGTCTCGGCCACCAGGTCGGGGTGCGTCGGGTCGTACAGGTACGCGAGCAGGTGCACACCGGTGCCCCAGCCGGTGGTGCGGGCGATCGCCGAGATCTCGGCGCCGCGCACCAGACCGATCTGGAAGCGCCCAGCGGCCTCGGCGGCCTCGGCCCAGCCCGATGTCGTGTCGTGGTCGGTGATGGCCAGCGTCTTGATACCGGCGAGTGCGGCGACCTCGACCAGACGCGCTGGCGAGTCGGTGCCGTCTGACGCGGTGGAGTGCGTGTGGAGGTCGATCACTCCACAAGGGTAGAGAGCCGAGGGCCCGTCGGGCGTCGCGAGCGGCGTGAGGTGCGGCACCCCCGGCGTCGTCGGCCCCTATTGGCACAGAAGCATCAGGCCCACACAGACCGTTCACCGACCGTTCCGCCGCCGTACGCCGCCTGCCCCAACCGGTCCCGCATCATCGAAGGGATGACGAGCAGCAACCAGACCCCGCAGGACGCTCCGACGAGCGTCGTCTTCGTGCACGGCATGCGCAGCTCCGGCGCCATCTGGGAGAACCAGCTACGGCACGTGCGCGCCGCCGGCCACACGGCCGTCGCCGTCGACCTGCCGGCGCACGGCGCACGGCGCCACGAACGGTTCACCATGGACGGCGCCTTCGAGGCGCTGGACGACGCCGTCGCCGGCCTTCCCTCGGGGCCGATAGCCCTGGTCGGACTGTCCCTGGGCGGCTACACCTCCCTCGCCTGGGCCGCTCGGCAGGGAGCCACCGACCGCCTGGTGGGCATCCTCGCGGCGGGCTGCACGTCGGACCCTAAGGGCAAGCCCGTGCGGCTCTACCGGGACGTCGCCAGGGGCGTCGCGAACGCCGCCTACCTCGGACGCCGGCTGACCGGCCGGGTGGTGCACCCGAGCGTGCACCGTCCGCGCCTCTCCGTACCCACTGTGCGCCTCCCGTTCCGCCCGCTGCGGAGCGCCCCCGGCGGCTCCGACCTGCAACAGGTCGAGATCGCCCCGCAGCAGACCGCCGAGATGTACCGGCCCACCTGGGACGTCGTGACCGACGCGCTGACCCACCTCGCGGGACGCTCCTCGATCGCCAACGTGCGCGCCGCACGGATCCCGCTCTGGTTCGTCAACGGCGCCCGCGACGCCATGCGCATCGAGGAGCAGCGCCACCTCGCCGCGGCGCACGACGGGTCGCTCGTGGTCATCCCCGGTGCCGGGCACGACGTCAACATGGAGGCTCCCTCAGCCTTCAACCGGGTGCTCACCAGGGCGCTTGCGGACTTCAACCGGCGTGCGTGAAACACTGGGCGCATGAGCGAACCCACCACCACTTCGCAGCCTGACGAGCAGGGCACCGCAGACCGCGGGGCCAACCGTTCACACCGCCCGGGCTCCGCCGCCTTCAAGAATTTCGTGATGTCGCAGTGGGCCCCGCGCGCCGAGCTCGGCCTGACGGCGTCGGCCGCCGCGCGGTACACGGTCGCCCGACGCGCGGCCCTCTCCGAGCGGCTGCCTGGTATGCGTCTCGTGATCCCGGCGGGTTCGCTCAAGACCCGCTCCAACGACACCGACTACCGGTTCCGGCCGCACTCGGCGTTCGCGCACCTCACCGGCCTGGGCACCGACCAGGAGCCGGACGCCGTGCTGGTGCTGCACCCGGTTCCGGACGGCGCCGGCGACGCCGGCTCCAACCACCACGCTGTGTTGTACGTGCGTCCCCTGGCTCCGCGCGACAACGAGGAGTTCTACGCCGACGCCCGCTACGGCGAGTTCTGGGTCGGTGCCCGCCCGTCGCTGGCCGACGTCGAGGCCCTCACGGGCATCGAGGCCCGCCACATCGACGAGCTGGGCGACGCCCTGGCGAAGGACGTCGGCGACGGCGGCGTGCACCTCCTCGTGGTGACCGGCGCGGACGACGCGGTCGAGTCGCTCGTCGAGGAGCTGCGGCTGGAGGCCGGGGAGGACGAGGACGCGGTGACCGACGAGACCCTCGTCGAGGCCACGTCCGAGCTGCGGCTCATCAAGGACGAGTACGAGATCGAGCAGATGCGTGAGGCCGTGGCCCGCACCATCGAGGGCTTCGAGGCCGTGGTCCGTGCTCTGCCGCGCGCAGTCGCGCACCGCCGCGGCGAGCGTGTCGTGGAGACCACCTTCGACGGGCACGCTCGGCTCGAGGGCAACGCCGTGGGCTACGAGACGATCGCGGCCTCCGGCGAGCACGCCACCACGCTGCACTGGATCCGGAACGACGGCGAGGTCCGCTCGGGCGAAGTGCTGCTGCTCGACGGCGGCGTCGAGGTCGACTCGCTCTACACCGCTGACATCACGCGCTCCCTGCCGGTCGACGGCGAGTACACGGACGTGCAGCGCAAGATCTACCAGGCGGTGCTGGACGCGGCCGACGCGGCGTTCGCCGTCGCCAAGCCGGGCACCAAGTTCCGCGACGTCCACGCGGCGGCCATGGAGGTCATCGCGGCCCGCCTCGAGGAGTGGGGCTTCCTGCCCGACGGCGTCACGGCGGACGAGGCCCTGTCCGAGGACGGCCAGCAGCACCGCCGCTGGATGGTGCACGGCACGTCGCACCACCTCGGCCTCGACGTCCACGACTGCGCGCAGGCGCGCCGCGAGCTCTACCTCGACGGCGTCCTGGAGCCGGGCATGGTGTTCACGATCGAGCCGGGCCTGTACTTCAAGGCCGACGACATGGCCGTGCCCGAGGAGTTCCGCGGGATCGGCGTGCGCATCGAGGACGACGTGCTGGTCACCGCCGACGGCAACGAGAACCTGTCGGCGGCGCTCCCCCGGCGTCCGGAGGACGTCGAGGCCTGGATGGCGTCGCTGCGCTGAGTCGCCGAGGCGGCCTGGCCGGGCGAGTCAGCGCTGACTTCGGTCGGTTGCTCCGCGCGGACTGCTGACTTCGGTCGGTTGCTCTGACATCGGTCGTTTGATTGACCGATCTCAGAGC
>NZ_JBHXBG010000031.1:0-36918 GCF_042726755.1 Promicromonospora sp. NPDC060271
GGTCCAGGCAGGTCATCGGGTCCTGGAAGACCATGGCGATGTCCCGGCCGCGTACCCGGCCCAGCTCCTTCTCGGTGAGTGTCAGCAGGTCGCGGCCGTCGAAGCGGATCTGGCCGCCGGTGTAGACGCAGGGCGGGCTCGGGTTGAGGCGCAGCCGTCACCCCAGCTCACGATGCCCACCAGGATCCGGCCACCGTTCGTGGTCGGCGCCATGAGCGGGCCGCCCGAGTCGCCGTCGCAGGAGTCGACCCCGCCGTTCTCGAGGTCACCCGCGCACAGCATGGTCTCGTGGTCGAGAGCGCGCGGGTAGGCGTTGGCGCAGGCACTGTCGTCGACGAAGGGCAGCTTGACCCACCGGGCGACGGCCGGGTAGCCGTTGCCGGTGTTTCCCCAGCCGGCCGTCTGGAGGGTCTTGTACGTCTTCGGGTTCTGGGCGACGGCGATCGGCCTGACCTTCACCGGCTTGTCGAGCAGCAGCAGTGCCCAGTCGTTGGCGTAGTCGATCGGGTCGTTGAAGTCCTCCGCGACGTGCACGTCCGCAACCCGGGTCTTGACGAGCTTGGCGGACTTCAGGTTCACCGAGCCGGAGAAGACCACCAGGTCGCTGGGGTCGCGCTCCTCGACACAGTGCGCGGCGGTGATGACCACCGACTCGGTGATGACCGAGCCGCCACAGAACGCACGCTGGTACGGCGTGCCGGTGCCGGTGGAGCCGACCGCGACGAGCCAGGGGTACTGCCCCTCCTTGGCGGCCTGTCCGCCGACGACCAACGGCCGGACGGGGTCGTCGTCGACCGCCGCGGCCGCGCCGCCGGTGACGCCCGTCCAAGCGAGCGCCGCGGCGGCGAGGCCCGCGGCGATGCGGATCCTGCGCTTTCGCTTGATGTCCACTGTGATCCTTTCGGGCTGGAGATCCGGATAAGACCTTTTGGCCGTCCTGCCCGAAAAGTAGTCGGACCGTCTGGGGACCCCTCCCGGCTACGTCGGTACGAGCCCGGCGAACCGCGCCATCCGGGCGACCCCGGCCGGCGCGTTCCGCCTCAGGCGCGCGACGGCGTCGGCCACGTCCGCCCGATCCAGGTCGCCAGGTCCGATCCGCGCGGGGTTGAGGACGGTCGTGTTCGCCCACGCGCGAATCTCCGGGACGGCGCCGAACGATAGGGACGCCCGGTTGCCCAGCACCTGCATCGCCATCCAGTCGGCCGGCGTGTTGCTGTACGGAGTAGGCGGGCACAGCGCGTTCTTCTCGGTGTCGTCGCCGCGTGTCGCCTCGACGAAACCCGCGAGCGCCGCCCCGAAGCACGGGAACCCCGTCCGGATCGGCTGCAGCGTGATCGTCTCGCCCCAGATGGGGACCGGCAGCGGGTATCGCAGTCCCGGTGCGGCACAGTGCACGACGACGGTGCCTCGCCCCGTGACCACCGAACCGTGGTCGAGCACGATCCGGTCGGGCTCGGCACGGCGGACGTGCCCGAGCCGGACGACGTTCTCGATGGTGCGCAGCTCGTCGCGCTCCCACTGTGCGAGCGTCGGCGTCTTGGCCATGGTGGGGGTCACGGAGGGGTCGATGCGCAGCACGATGCCGTGATCCTCGAGCCGGAGGAAGAGGTCGTCGGGCGAGGCCGCCTCGGCCGCCGCGCCCAGGAGGTCGGCGGCCATGCCGAGGAAGATCGCGGGGTCCGGCTGGATGACGGCGCGGTTGAGCATCCACGGGTCGCGCGGCCGCACCCAGCAGATCGCGCCGGGATCGACACCCCGTGCGAGCAGCCAGATGCACGCGTCGGTCGCCGTCTTGCCTGAGCCGACCACGACCCACCGGTCGGGCATGCCGCGGGGCTCGAGCGCCGGCATGGAGCCGACCGGCACGACGCGCGCACCCTCGTCCACGACGAACGGGGGCGGGGTCGTGGCCGGGATGCCCGGTGAGAGGTACCGCGCGTCGACGACGCGACGCCGGACGTGGACGTCGAGGGTCCTGCCGGTGTCGAGCGAGCGGAGCGCCCCGCCGCCAAGGTGCTCGTGACCTGGACGGAACGTGACCCGGTCCGAGGCGAGCAGCCGGTCGGCCAGCACCTTCGCGTAGTAGGCGGCGATCTCGGCGCCGGTGGCCCGCTCGTGCAGGCCGGTCTCCGGGCCCTCGGTCTGCAGCCGCCCGGTGCCCAGCGGCGTCGACGCGACACCGTAGAACGGCGACGCCTGGTGCAGGCGGACGAACGGGTAGGCGTCGAGCCAGTGTCCTCCGGCGCCGGCCCGCCGGTCGACGAGGACGACCCGCGCCCCGGGGTCGTGGTCGACGAGCGCGTCGACGAACGCCATCCCGGTGGCCCCGGCCCCGACGACCAGGTAGTCGGCCTCCATCGTGCTAGCCATGCCTTCCACTGCAGCACCGTCCCCACCGGGGAGCAACCGGCGGCGCGGGTGAAGGTCGCGCGTGGTCAGGTACGGGCGGCGAGGGCCCGTGCGTCGATCCTGCGGGGAAGGGCGCGCACCCGTCCCGTCACGCGCACCCCGACGAGCTCGCCGGGAGCCGGCGCGTCCACACCGAGGACACGGGAGCGCAGCGGGCCGTGGAACCCGTCGCCCGACCCGTCGTCCGCCAGGTCGAGCTCGACGACGGCGTCGTGCCCGAAGTAGGCGACGCTGCGCACCATGGCGTCCAGCCGGCCGCCGCCGGGCTCGGTCAGGGCGAGCTGCTCGGGGCGGATCATCACGTCGACGTCGACGTCGCCCTTGCCGTCACCGTCACCGTGGACGGCGGACCCGTGCACCGGCAGCGTGCCGAGCAGGCAGGTGACCCCGCCGTCGGCCGGGCTGTCGGGGACCAGCCTCCCCGGGACCAGCCTTCCCGGGACCAGCCTCCCCGGGACCAGCCTCCCCGGGACCAGCAGAGCGTCACCGAGGAACTCCGCGACCTCGGCGTCGACCGGCTCGCGGTAGACGGTCCTGGGGCTGGCGACCTGCCGGAACCGGCCGGTCTTGAGGATCGCGACCTCGTCGGCGAAGGAGAGCGCCTCGTCCTGGTCATGGGTGACCAGGACGGTCGTCGCGCCCGCCGCGCGCAGCGCCCGGGCGGTCGCCTCCCGCGTCGCGGCCCGCAGGGCCGTGTCCAGCGAGGAGAACGGCTCGTCGAGCAGGATCAGGCCCGGGCGAGGGGCGAGCGCCCTGGCCAAGGCGACCCGCTGCTGCTGGCCGCCGGAGAGCTGGTGCGGGTGCCGGCCCGCGACCGCGGCGGGCAGGCCGACGAGGTCGAGCAGCTCGAGCACGCGGTCGTGGTGCCGCTGCCGCGGCCAGGGCAGCCCGAAGGCGATGTTCCCCGCGACCGAGAGGTGCGGGAAGAGCGCGCCGTCCTGCCGGACGTAGCCGACGCCGCGGCGTTCGGGCGGCAGCCACGTGCCGGGACCCGCGACGGTCCGCCCGTCGACCGTGACCGTGCCGGCCGCCGGCCGCAGGAACCCGGCGACCACGCGCAGGAGCGTGGTCTTGCCGCTGCCGGAGCCGCCCAGCACCGCCGTGGTCGAACCCTCGGCCACGGTGAGATCGACGTCGTCGAGCACCTTGTCCCGGCCGTACCCGGCGCTCACGCCGAGAATCTTGAGCTCGCTCATCGCTCCTGACCCCTCATCTTTCCTCCGTGATCTGCCGCCGCAGCAGGACCGTGAGCGGTACCGACATCGTGATCATCACCGCGGCGTAGGGTGCCGCGGCCGCGTAGTCCAGCTCGCTCGCCTCGCGCCAGAACGCCAGCGCGAGGGTATCCGTCCCCGTGGGCGCCAGCAGGAGCGTGGCCGTCAGCTCGGTGCTGACCGCAAGGGCTACCAGCACCAGCCCCGTGAGCACCGAGGGGGCGGCCAGCGGCAGGACGACCCGGACGAGGGTCGCCGGGCCGCTCAGCCCCAGGGAGCGGGAGGCCTCCGAGAGCTCGGGGCGGGCGGCGGCGAGGCCAGAGCGCAGCGAGACCATCGCCCGGGGCAGGAACAGGATCGTGTAGGCCAGCACGATCAGCCCCACGCTCTGGTAGACGGGCCTGGCCCATCGGACGGCGAGGGTGACCAGGGCCAGCCCGACGACCACCCCGGGCAGGGCGCTCGCGACGAAGGTCGCGCGCTCGAGCAGCATGGTCAGGGCCGAGCGGTGGCGGTTCAGCAGCCAGGCCCCTGGCAGGGCGGCGACGACGGCCGCCACGGCGCCCAGCACGGCGAGACCGAGGGTGCTCAGCGTGACCCGCACCAGGCCGGCGCCGAGCGGGTCGCCGGCCAGCAGCCCGTGCAGCAGCCACCGGATGACGGTGGCCACCGGGACGGCGACCGAGAGGGCGACCAGGGCGCCGAGGAGGACGAGCGTGGGCGCCGTCCACCCGCCGAGGACGGCCGGCACGGCGCGCCGCTGGACGCCCGAGCCCACCCGGGCGACCCGGTGCCGGCCCCGGGCCAGCAGGTCTCCCGTGAGCGCGACCAGGCACAGCGTGAGCAGCACGGAGGCGAGCAGGCTGCTGGTCGTGCTGCTGAACCCCACGGCGTACTGCTGCATGATCGCCGTGGTGAAGGTCTGGAAGCGCATCATCTCCAGCACGCCGTACTCGGCCAGGAGGTGGAGCGTCACCAGCAGCGCACCGCCGCTCAGCGCGGGCCGCAGCCGCGGCAGCACGGTGCGCACGACGGCCGCGGCCGGCGAGAGGCCGAGGGAGCGGGCCGCCTCTTCGTCGCCGGGGTCCAGCGTGCGCAGCATGGCCGCCACCGGGAGGAACACGAACGGGAAGTACGCCAGCGTCGTGACCAGGGCCGCGCCACCGAAGCCGTCGAGCCACGGCGCCACGGTGACCCAGGCGTAGGCGCTGACGAACGACGGCACGGCCAGCGGGGCCAGGAGCAGCGTGCGCCACACCCCGGCGCCGGGCAGCGCGGTGCGCTCGACGAGCCACGCCGCGGCCACGCCCACCACGACCGTGGCAGGCACCGTGACGGCGAACAGCAGCCCGGTGTTGCCGAGCAGCTCGCCGACGCGGGGGCGCAGCAGGTAGCGCGCGGCCTCGCCCGGATCGGCGGACAGCGCATCGGGGACGACGACGAGCAGGGGCAGCAGAGCGAGCGCGGCGACCAGCGCCGCGCCCGCGGCGACGCCGCGCGCCCCGAGGCCGTGCCCTCGAACGTCGAGCGACCTAGAGGATGCCGGCATCCGTCATCATCGTGAGCACGTCGTCGGAGTTGAGGGTGAACGGGTCGACCGGGGGAGCGTCGAGCTCCGCGAGCGGCGGGAGAGCCGGGTCGGACTCGACCCCGGTGCCGACCGCGTACTCCATCGACCCGCTGTCGACCAGCACCTGCTGGCCCTCCGGGCTGGTGATGTAGGCCAGGAACTGCTGGGCCTCGTCCGGCATGTCCGAGGAGGCGAGCACGCCGCCGGCCGACAGGCTGACGAACGCGCCGGGGTCCTGGTCGCCGAAGTAGTGCAGCTTGGTGTTCGCGCTGCCCTCCTTGTCGCCGGCCTGGTCGCGGTACCAGTAGTAGTGGTACATGATCCCGACCGGGACCTCGCCCGCGTTGACGGCCTGCATCGTGGCGATGTTGTTCTGGTAGACCTCGGCGTTCTCGGCCAGCGCGTCGAGCCAGGCCTGGGTCTTCTGCTCGCCCTGGTCGGACAGCATGCCCGCAACGATGGCCTGGAAGTCCGCGCCGCCGGGTGCCGCGCCCCACCGGCCGGCCCACTCGGGCTCGGCGAGGTCCATGATCGACGTCGGCAGCTCGTCCTCGCTGATCTCGTCGGTGTTGTAGACGAGCACCGTCGACCGGGCGGCCATCGCCGTCCACTGCCCCGACGACGGCGCCATACCCTCGCCGACCTGAGCCAGGGTCGCCGGGTCCACGGGCTCCAGGAGACCCGCGCGCTCCACGATCGTCATCGCCGGCGAGTTCTCCGTCAGGAAGACGTCGGCGGGCGACGCCTCGCCCTCCTCGACGATCATGTGCCCCATCGAGGCGTCCTGGCCCTCGCGCACCTGGGTCTTGATGCCGGTCTCCTCGGTGAACGCCTGCGCCCACGCCTCGGTGACGTTGCGGTGCTGGGAGGAGTAGATCTGCAGCGCGTCGGCCTGCGGCTCGAAGGGCTCGTCGCCGGACCCACCCGATCCGCCGGATCCGCCGCCACAGGCGGCCAGCACCAGCGGCAGGGTCAGGGTGAGCAGGGCGGCGGCGCCGAGGTGTCGTCTCATGGGCACTGGGATGTCTCGTCTCTGGGGTCTGGGTTCTTCAGCGGTTCGGTCGGAGCAGCAGGTCCTGCAGGCGCCGGACGGGCCGGTCGGCGAGGCGCCAGACGAGGCAGCCGACGGCGAGCGCGGTCAGGGTGGCACCGAGGGGGTGGGGAACCAGGTCGAGGATCGGGAACTGGACCAGGTAGACGTACAGCGAGGCCGACGCGAGCAGGCCGACGACGGGCAGGGCCCACGCGGGCACGCGCACCTCGCGGACGAACGTCAGCAGCGCGATGCCGGCGAGGATGGTCGCGTTGCGCACGGGGTCGTCGGGGAAGAACGTCGCCCCGCCGACGACGGCGATCGCGAGCGTGAGCAGGCGGCGCCGCCGGGTGTCGGCGTACGCGACGGCGGCCCCGACCGCGAAGAGCCAGAACGTCGTCGGCATGATCCCGCGCAGCACGCCCTCGCCGAGGGACAGGACGAGGAAGCGGGGCACGAGCGCGACCAGCGCGACGACCGCCGCGACGCGCCACGGCTGCGTCCGCCAGGCGCGGCCCACCCACGGCACGGCGAGGATCGCCGCGAGGGTGACCGTGCACGCGATCAGCGCGTCGACGAACCACAGCTCGTTGCGGAACCCGTAGGCGACGTCGCCGAAGATCCAGTTGACGAGCAGCACGTTGGCCCACCCGTAGCGGTCCTGGGCCACCATGCCGAACAGCGCCACCGCGGCCGTAGGCACCGCGACGCCGACGAGTGTGCGGGTGCTCGCCCGCCACCGGCCGCGGGCCGTCGGCATCGACAGGCCGAACCGGGCGGCGTTGAAGCCGGCCACCGCGAGCAGGGTGTGCGCTCCGCCCAGGACGTGGAAGAGGTCGGCGTGGGAGCCGCAGATGATGACGACGGCGATCGCGCGGAGCAGCACCGAGGTCTCCACGCTGTGCCACCAGCGCCCGCGTCCGGGTGCGCCGCTCGTGCGGGCCGTGTCGTCGGGGAGCGCCGCGCCGTCCACGAGCCCGGTGCCCGTCAGGCCGCCGTCGTGAGAGCGTCCCCGCTCGACCAGCTCGCCGAGCGGGCGGTGGTGCCAGCCCGGCGGCAGCGTGCCGACGAGCTTCTCGAGCTGGACGGACGCCTGCACGTGGCTCAGCGAGTCGCCGCCGTGCTGGACGAAGCTGCGCCCGAGGTCGACGGCGTCCAGCCCGAGCACGTCGCCGACGACGCCGGCCACGCGCTCGGCGAGGGGCGGCCTGGTGTCCACGGGCTCGACGTCGTCCTGCAGGCTCTCCTCGGGGGGCCGACCGTGCGGCTGTGTGTCCGGCCGGCCACGGCGGACGAGCGCGACACACCCCAGGCGGTCGACCTTGCCGTTCGGCAGCCGGGGCAGCTCGGCGACGGCGACCGCGACGGAGGCGGGGGAGAGCCCCGACGCGTCGCCGGCGAGACGCCGCACGAGCGCGGCCGTCTCGACGGGTACCGCGTCCGGAGCCGGTTCGACCAGCACGGTCAGGCCGGCGTCGTCACCCCCGACGGACGCGACGTACCCGGCGGCCTCGAGCGCCGACTCGACCATCGTCAGGTCGATCCGCAGCCCCATGACCTTGACGAACCCGGCCCGGCGTCCGACCAGGCGCAGCAGGCCGTCCGGGCCGATCCGCCCGAGGTCACCGGTCCGCAGCTCGGACAGCATCGCGCCGAGCGCGAGGTCGTCCGCGTGCTCGGCGTAGCCCATCATCACGCCGGGACCGCGCACGACCACCTCACCGGACCCGTCGGACGCCTCGGGCACGCTCGTGTCGAGGTGCAGGGACGTCCCGGCAACGGGCCGCCCGACGGCGTCGGGGTTGTCCGCGACGAGGGCCGGGTCGAGCACGCAGATGCGGGCCGTTGCCTCGGTCTGGCCGTACATCACGGCGAGCTCCCACCCGTGCCGTCGTCCCAGGGCGGCGGTGCGCAGGACGCGGTCGGGGTGCATCCGGCCGCCGGCCTGGGCGAGCAGCCGCAGCGAGGGGTGGGGCCGCTCGAGGGCGCCGGTGGACTCCAGGAGCTCGACCGTGTGCGGCACGACCGCCAGCGTCGTGACGCCCAGCTCGTCGACCGTGCTCCACAGGTCGTCGGTCAGTACCGACCCCTCGTTCAGCACGACCGAGGCGCCCGCGACCAGGTGCGAGTGCAGCACCGAGAGCCCGAAGCAGTAGTGGAGCGGAAGGCTCGTGATCGCGCGGTCGTCCTCGGTGATCCGGAGCGCCGCGGCGATCGCCAGGGCGTTGCTGCGGACGTTCTGCCTGGACAGCCGGACGAGCTTCGGTGAGCCGGTGCTGCCCGACGTGCTCAGCAGGAGGGCGAGGTCCGGGTGCAGCAGATGGCGCGGGGCCGCCGTGAGCAGGTCGAACGGTCGCTCGGGGTCGCCTGTCGCGGTGACGTCCGGCGGGTACCGGTCCAGGATCGTGCCGGTGCGGGCGTCGTCGGGGGTGACGAGCGGGACGTGGCCGGCGTGGAGCGTGGCCAGGTACGCCGTCACGCTCGCGAGGTCCGGTCGGAGCGCCAGGTGGACGAGCCGGCGGCCGTCGGTGACGTCCGGGAGCCGGCCGGCGATGTCGGCGACCGTGCGCCGGAGCTCCTCGCGGGACAGGCCCTCGCCGGAGGCGGTGAGCAGCGCGAGCCGCCCGGACGCCTCGTCGGCGACCGGATCAGCCGACGAACGGGTGCCACGGCTGGCCGCAGCGGGCGGGAGGGCGGTCAACACGAAGGGAATGCTAACCTAACCTGAGTCTTTCCTTGACAAGAGGTGAAAGTCGTGAGCACCGAGGTCTGGTGGTCGTCGCTGGCCGCCGCGGACCGCGATCTGCTCGGCCTGCTCGACGGCGGTGAGCGAGCGCGGGTCGAGTCGCTCGACCGGTCCGCGGACCGCGGACGGTCCATGGTCGGCGCGGCGCTGCTGCGTGTGGCGGTCGGGGCTCACCTCGGGACAGCGCCGGCCGACGTCGTGGTCGACCGCACCTGCGCCGAGTGCGGCGGTCCGCACGGGGCGCCGCGGATAGCGGGCACCGGCACGGCGGCCCCCTCGGTCTCCGTCTCGCACTCCGGGCTGCTGGCCGTGGTCGCGCTGGTCCCGCGCGGGCCCGTCGGCGTGGACGTGCAGCGGCTCGCCGACCTCGCCGACCCGGCGGACGGGCCCGCGTGGGCGACCAGGGAAGCCTTGTTCAAGGCCGGGACGCCGGCGCGGGGGGACGTCGCGATCGCCGAGCTCCGACCGCCCCTGCCCGGTTATGCGGCGGTCCTCGTGACGCCCGCCGGGCCGGCGGGCACGCCCCGGATCACGCACTGGCCCCGGCCGATCCGCGCGTAGGGCGTGCGGCACGGCTCTCGGCGTCGGGCAGCGGGCGGTGAGGAAAAAGCGCCGCGAACGTAACGCCGCGGCTCGCGCGGCGAAACCCTGGTTCGCGACCCTTCCGGGGAAGGGCGCCACCGCATGGTGGCGCTCTGACCAACTTGCCCTGGCCCCGGCAGCCGCCCCCTGGAACTGGGAGAACCATGACCCACGTGAAGCCCGCGGACCTCGTGACCCGCATGATCGACGCCGGCGAGGCGAAGGTGCACCTGTCGACGAGGGACACGCTGATCCGGGCGTTCATGGGTGCGGCGCTGCTCACGATCGCCGCCGCGTTCGCCGTGACGGTGTCCACCCAGACGGGGGAGCCGCTGCTCGGCGCGATCCTGTTCCCGGTCGGCTTCATCATGCTGTACCTGCTGGGGTTCGACCTGCTCACCGGCGTCTTCACGCTCGCGCCGCTGGCGTGGCTGGCCAAGCGGCCGGGGGTCACCGTCGGCGCGGTGCTGCGCAACTGGGGCCTGGTGTTCGTCGGGAACCTCGCGGGCGCGATCATGGTCGCCGTCCTCATGGCCATCTACTTCACGTACGGCTTCTCGACCGAGCCCAGCGAGGTCGGCCAGGCGATCGGGGTGATCGGCGAGGGCCGGACCGTCGGCTACGCCGACCACGGCGCGGCCGGCATGCTCACGCTGTTCGTGCGCGGCGTGCTCTGCAACTGGATGGTGTCGACGGGCGTCGTGTTCGCCATGATCTCCACGAGCGTGATCGGCAAGGTCGTCGCGATGTGGATGCCCATCATGCTGTTCTTCTACATGGGCTTCGAGCACTCGATCGTGAACATGTTCCTGTTCCCGTCCGGCCTGCTGCTCGGCGCCGACTTCACGATCATGGACTACCTGGTCTGGAACGAGATCCCGACGGTCGTCGGCAACCTGGTGGGCGGGCTCACCTTCGTCGGGCTCGTCCTGTACGCGACGCACCACCGGACGGCGCCGAGCCGGCGCCCGGTGGCGCTGGTCGAGGTCGCGAGCGAGCCGACGTCGGAACGCGAGCGCGAGCTGGTCTGACGGCCACTGCCGCTTCCGTCGCCGTCGGGCGGATACTGGCGGTATGTCGGTTGTCATCAACCCCGTCGAACGCCTGCGGGCGCGGGTGGGGGACGCGCTGTTCCTGCGGGTCGCCGGGCCCGGCGGATACGAGGCGCGCGACCGGATCCACCGCACGCCCGGACCTCGCTGGTTCCCGCCCGACAGTCCCATCCGGCTGGTCCACGGCGACTCGGCGACGTTCGTCGGCGGGCTGCGCGCGCTGCTGCTCCAGTCGCTGCACCCGCTGGCGATGGCGGGCGTGGCCGGCCACTCCGGCTACCGCGGAGACCCGTGGGGCCGGCTCGCGCGCACCTCGACGTTCCTCGGCTACACGACCTTCGCGACGGCGGAGCACGCCCAGGAGATGGTCGACCGCGTGCGCGCCGTCCACGCACGCGTGCGAGGCAGGGCGCCGGACGGCCGCACCTACCGCGCGAGCGACCCGCACCTGCTCACGTGGGTGCACGTCGCAGAGGCCGACTCGTTCCTGACCGCCCACCAGCGTTACGGTGTGCGGCCGCTCGACCCGGCCGAGGCGGACGAGTACGTCGCGCAGTCGGGCCGGGTAGCGCGGGCCCTCGGTGCGACGGACGTCCCGGAGACGGTGGCCGGGCTGGCCGAGTGCCTGGCGTCCTACCGCGGCGAGCTGGAGGCCACGCCCGCCGCCCTCGACACGGCGCGGTTCCTGCTGCGGGAGCCGCCGCTGCCCTGGCCGGCGCGCGCCCCCTACCGTCTGCTCGCGGCGGGAGCCGTCGCGCTGCTGCCCGAGTGGGCCCGCGCCGAGCTCGGCGTGGAGACCCGGTTCAGCCGGGTCCTGGGCGGCCCCGCCGGAGGAGTCGCCGTCCGGGCCGTGCGCTGGGGCATGGACGACGTCTCCCGGCAGGGCCGCCGATGGTGACCCGGCGGCTGGGTCAGGGCAGCGGGTCCGCCAACGGCAGGGCGGCGACCGCCGCGGTGATCCCCCTGCGGTCGTAGCTGCCCGTCGGCACGGTCGCGGAGTGCGCGTGGCGGACGACCCCGGCCCTGTCGACCAGGAGGCTGCCCGACTGCTGCACGGCGCCGAACACCTTGCGCATCAGGCCGACGGCCGCGTGGGGAGAGCCGTGCCGGCCGGTCACCACCTGGAACGGCAGGTCGCGGCCTGCCTGCCAGGCGGCTGCCTCGCTGCGGCCCTCGGGGACGACGATCAGCACGCGCACGTCGGCGCCCGCCAGGTCGGCGGCCCGGGCGGCGAGATCCTTGACGTGCATGGCGCAGACCGGGCAGGTGACCGAGCGCATGAAGTAGAGCAGCACGTTGTCCGAGCCGCGGTAGTCGGTGAGGCGGACGGGACGCCCGGTGGTGTCTTCGAGCTCCAGGTCGGGGAGCACGGATCCGGTTTCGAGCATGGGGTCTCCAGGTGAGGTGGTGGTGAGGTGGTCGGGCCGTTCGTCAGGCGGACGTCAGCCGTGCAGCAGCAGCTCGCGGACCGCCGTCCGGGCCCGGTGCAGGCGGGACTTCATGGCGGCCGTGCTCAGGCCGAGCGCGTCGGCGACCGCCTTGCCGGGGTAGCCCTGGACGTCCCGCATGATCAGGACGCGGCGCTGGTCGGCGGGCAACTGGGCGACGGCCGCGGCCACCCGTTCCGCCTCGAGCCGCTGCAGGACGTCGTCCTCCGCCGAGACCATGGTCTCGGGCGGCGTTAGGTCGGGTGCGGTGCGCAGCGCCTGGCGGGCCCGCCGCAGGCACTCGTTGCGCACGATCCGGAACATCCACGACACGAGCGCACCGGAGGCCCGCAGGGTCCCGATCTTGCGGTACAGGATGATCAGGGCTTCCTGCGCGGAGTCCTCGGCGTCCTCGGGCGAGGCGCACAGGGTGCGCGCGAACCGCTGGACGTGCGGGTGCGACCCCGAGACCAGCGCCGCGATGGCTGCCGTGTCCCCGCCCTGCGCGGCGCGGATCAGCGACTCCCGGGGCCAGGTGGTCTCAGCCATCTGCCCGCCCTTGCCACGCGGTGCCGACCACGATGCAGACGTTCAATGGACCTCCTCAGGTGCCGAACATGTCCCAGCCCCTATAAGAGCCGACTCGAGGGCAGAAGGATTCAGGCCGCTGGGGCCGGGGTCCGCGGGCAAGGTATGCCCCTGTGGTGGGTGCCAGGTCTGCTGAATCTCGTTCGCCCTGGCTCTGGCTACTTCGCCTGACCTGAACTATTCAGCACAGCCCGCAAAGGGAGGGCGCGGCCGAACGTAGTTCAGCCCACATGGCACCCGCTGGTCAGCTCCCGTCAGCCGGACTCTCGGGCGGACGGATGTCGGTGTCGCGGGCGGCGCCGCACCGCCAGCAGGGGCCCGTGGGGGACTCGTTGAGGGCGCCGCACTCCGCGCAGACCTCCGAGAGCCAGCAGGCCGCGTCGCCGCCGTCGGGCCTACCCGCGGGCCGGGATGTGTCGGGCACGGACCCTCCTCGTGGTCGACCAGTCGTCCTGTTGATCGTCCCACGGCGCGACCCGAGGTCCGCCCGCCGGGGCGATGGTCCGGCCCTAGGTGACCGGTGGGTACGGCGTCGTCCGGCTCACCCGCTGGAACTGGCGGTGGAAGTCCCCGATGGCCGCCGCGAGCGGCGCGTGCTTGACCAGGAGTGCCGCGATGCCCGCCGGTACTCCCTCCGGGACCGCGCCCTCGGCGCACGAGCGCACGAATTCCCTGCGCTCGTCGGGCCCGTAGCCGTACAGGGCGACGGTCAGCCAGTTCACCAGGTGCGTGCGGGCGAGGTTCCGGTCGTACCCGCGGTGCTCGTCGAAGAAGGTGGCCTCACCGGGGCTGAGGTCGAAGCCGGACGAGATCGCGAGCCCGTAGTCGGCGAAGTAGAGCCGCTGTCCGTCGGTCAGGATGTTCTGGAAGTGGGCGTCGAAGTGCAGCAGCCCGCGGGCGTTCATGAACGAGATGCCGGCGTCCAGCTCGTCCTCCACCATGGCGCAGGCACGCTCGGCGACCTCGCCGCCGGCCCCGACCTGGACACCCAGCCAGTCGTGCAGGTTCTGCGGGATGTACTCCAGGAACAGCACGAGGCTCGCCGGGGACTGCCGCAGGGCTTCTAGCCGACGCCGGATCTCCGGGCCGCCGCCCCAGTAGGCGACGGCCCGGTCCACGTCGGCCAGCTCCTCCGGAGGCGGCTCGCCGCGGTCGGGCAGCACCCGCCAGTGGTGCATCAGGGGGAAACCCTCGTGGTCGCCCGCTATCACCCAGTTCGTCGTCATGATCTGCGCGGCCAGCTCGCGCCAGGCGCCGAACCCCGGTGCACCGATGGTGCCGACGCCGTAGTGGCAGAAGGTCGGCAGCCCGAAGAGATCGGCGGTCGAGCGGACGTTCTCGGGCCGGAGCTCGAGGTCGGTGAGGCGCACCTGCTTGACGAAGACCGGGATCCCCTCGACCTCCAGCAGGACCGTCCTCCCGCCGATGCCGGAACCGATGGGCGTTGCGGCGTCCACGAGCTCGCGCAGCCTGCTGTCGCTGTACAGCGACAGCGCTGTGGATGCGGCGCCGTGGGCGGCGAGGCGGGCGGCGTTGGACATGGCCGCCAGCCTCTCACGTGGGCAGACGGCGCCCACGCGCGCGCCGCCCTTGCCTAACCGGTGCGTTCACGGCAGAGTCTGTGGTGACGCACCTCACACCGGCGTGAGGCGCGTCGCCAACGGAGGTGCCCGATGACGACCACCGAATTTGCGACGCTCCGCCGTTCTATCGAGCAGCTGCGCCAGAGCGTCGCCGTGGTGCGCAGCGCGTTCGGCGACGGGCCGGAGGTGCGCCGGCTGGTGAACGACCTCGAGCGGCTGGAGATCGACGCCGCGGAGCTCGCGTCGGCGGAGCCCGTGCGACAGGTGCGGACCTCCGGGCACCTGCCGGAGCACGTCGTCGTCCCGGACACCCCGCTGGACGAGACGATGTTCAGCGACGCCGACGACGAAGGGCTCGGCGGCTACCACGGCGACCGCTCGTGACGACCACCGCGCGCGGCGTGGACAGCCCGGGCCGGGCCGCCGTCGGGGCGCGGACGCTGCGGAGTGACCGGTGGTGGCTGCCGCCGCTGGCGACCACGGTCGGCATCCTGATCTTTCTGGCGTACGGCGGCGTGCGTGCCTTCCAGCAGCGGTACTTCTTCGCCGACGAGCGGTACCTGACGCCGTTCTACTCGCCCTGCGTGTCGTTCGGGTGCGCGTCGGAACCGGGCTCGTCGCACTTCGGGATGTTCCTCCCGGACCACCCCCTGCTGCCGTACGCGGCGCTGAGCCTGCCGTTCCTGCTGCTGTTCCGGCTGACCTGCTACTACTACCGCAAGGCGTACTACCGGTCGTTCGCGCTGGCCCCCGCGGCATGCGCGGTGCCGGAGCCGCACGCGACCTACAACGGCGAGACCCGTTTCCCGCTGGTCCTGCAGAACGTCCACCGGTACTTCTTCTACGTCGCGGTGGTCATCTCGGTGATCAACACCTACGACGCGCTGGTCGCGTTCCGGCATCCGAGCGACGGGTTCGTCGTGGGCGTCGGCAACCTCGTGCTGCTCGCGAACGTGGTGCTGCTGTGGTGCTACACGGCGTCGTGCCACTCGTGCAGGCACGTGATGGGCGGTCGCCTCACGCACTTCTCGAAGCATCCGGTGCGGTACCGGCTCTGGACGTGGGTGTCCGTGCTCAACACGCGGCACGCGCAGTTCGCGTGGACCACGCTCGCCTCGCTCATCCTGACCGACCTGTACGTCGCGCTCGTCGCGAGCGGCACCATCACCGACCTGCGGCTCATCGGATAGCCGAGCCGGACCAGCCGAGCCGAAACGACTGAGTGGGAGCCCCGTCTTGACGGAGATCGAACGGCACGAGTACGACGTCCTCGTCATCGGCGCGGGGGGTGCCGGGCTGCGGGCCGCGATCGAGGCGGCCGAACGCGGCCTGCGGACGGCGATCGTCTGCAAGTCGCTGTTCGGCAAGGCGCACACCGTGATGGCCGAGGGCGGGTGCGCGGCGGCCATGGGCAACGTCAACGAGAACGACTCCTGGCAGGTGCACTTCCGCGACACCATGCGCGGCGGCAAGTTCCTGAACAACTGGCGGATGGCGGAGCTGCACGCCAAGGAGGCACCCGACCGGGTGTGGGAGCTCGAGACCTACGGCGCGCTGTTCGACCGCACCAAGGACGGCCGGATCAGCCAGCGCCACTTCGGCGGGCACACGTACCCGCGGCTCGCGCACGTCGGCGACCGGACCGGGCTGGAGCTGCTGCGCACCATGCAGCAGCGCATCGTCGCGCTCCAGCAGGACGACTTCGCGGAGACCGGCGACCACGAGGCCCGCCTGCGGGTGTTCGCCGAGTGCACGGTCACGGAGCTGCTGAAGGACCCGTCCGCGGGGCCCGACGGCGCGATCGCCGGGGCGCTCGGGTACTGGCGCGAGTCGGGACGGCTCGTCGTGTTCTCGGCGCCCGCCGTGGTGCTCGCAACGGGCGGCATCGGCAAGTCGTTCCAGGTCACGTCGAACTCGTGGGAGTACACGGGGGACGGCCACGCCCTCGCGCTGCGCGCCGGCGCCGACCTGATCGACATGGAGTTCGTCCAGTTCCACCCGACGGGCATGGTCTGGCCGCCCAGCGTCAAGGGCATCCTCGTGACCGAGGGCGTGCGCGGCGACGGCGGGGTGCTCAAGAACTCCGAGGGCAAGCGGTTCATGTTCGAGTACGTGCCCGACGTCTTCAAGGGTCAGTACGCCGACACCGAGGACGAGGCGGACCGCTGGTACGACGACCAGGAGAAGAACCGGCGCACGCCCGACCTGCTGCCGCGCGACGAGGTGGCCCGCGCGATCAACACGGAGGTCAAGGAGGGGCGCGGCTCCCCGCACGGGGGCGTCTACCTCGACATCGCGAGCCGCATGCCGGCCGAGGAGATCAAGCGGCGTCTACCGTCGATGTACCACCAGTTCAAGGAGCTGGCCGACGTCGACATCACCGCGGAGCCGATGGAGGTCGGCCCCACGTGCCACTACGTGATGGGCGGCATCCAGGTCGACCCCGACACGGGGCAGTCGCGCGTCCCCGGGCTGTTCGCGGCGGGGGAGTGCGCGGGCGGCATGCACGGCTCGAACCGGCTCGGCGGCAACTCGCTCTCGGACCTGCTGGTGTTCGGCCGCCGCGCGGGGCTCGGCGCCGCCGACTACGTCGTCGGCCTGGAGCGCCGGCCCGCCGTGCGCGCGGCCGACGTCGACGCGGCGGCGGAGATGACGCTCGCCCCGTTCGACCCGCCGGCGGACGCCCCGGACGGGACCCGCGGCGAGGCCGAGAACCCCTACACCCTGCACGCCGAGCTCCAGCGGATGATGAACGACCTGGTGGGCATCATCCGCACGGAGGCGGAGGTGGCCGAGGCGCAGCGGCGGCTCGGCGAGCTGCGCGCACGGATCCGGCAGGTGTTCGTCGAGGGTCACCGGCAGTACAACCCGGGCTGGCACCTGGCGCTCGACCTGCGCAACATGCTCATGGTCAGCGAGGCGGTGGCGGCGTCGGCCCTGCTGCGCACCGAGAGCCGCGGCGGGCACACCCGCGAGGACCACCCGGGGCTCGACGCCGAGTGGCGCCACCGGGTGCTGGTGACGCGCTGTACCGACGGCGACGAGATGGTGCCGCGCGTCGTCGTCGAGCCTGCCGAGCGAGTGCCCATGCGCGAGGACCTGCTCGCACTCTTCGACCTCGCCGAGCTCCAGAAGTACTACACGCCGGACGAGCTGGTGGCGCACCCCGGGCAACCGGCAGGTCCAGATCCCGATCCAGGTCCACTGGGAGGCACCGCATGAGCTACACGGGGACGTTCCGGGTCTGGCGCGGGGACGCCGAGGGCGGCGCTCTGGCCGACTTCCGCGTCGAGGTCAACGAGGGCGAGGTGGTGCTCGACGTCCTCCACCGGCTACAGGCGACGCAGACCCCCGACCTCGCGGTGCGGTGGAACTGCAAGGCGGGCAAGTGCGGGTCGTGCTCGGCGGAGATCAACGGGAAGCCGCGCCTGTTGTGCATGACGCGGATGTCGGTGTTCGAGCGCGACGACGTGGTGACCATCACGCCGATGCGGACGTTCCCGGTGATCCGCGACCTCGTGACCGACGTGTCGTTCAACTACGTGAAGGCGCGCGAGATCCCGTCGTTCACGCCGCCGGCCGGCCTGGGGCCCGGCGAGTACCGGATGGCGCAGGTCGACGTCGGGCGCTCGCAGGAGTTCCGCAAGTGCATCGAGTGCTTCCTGTGCCAGGACACCTGCCACGTGGTGCGCGACCACGAGGAGAACAAGGAGTCGTTCGCCGGGCCGCGCTTCCTGATGCGGATCGCCGAGCTGGAGATGCACCCGCTCGACGTGGCCGACCGGGTGCCCGCCGCGCAGGAGGAGCACGGGCTCGGCCGGTGCAACATCACGAAGTGCTGCACCGACGTCTGCCCCGAGGGCATCCACATCACCGACAACGCGCTGATCCCGATGAAGGAGCGCGTCGCGGACCGGCGGTACGACCCCCTGGTCTGGTTGGGCCGGACGATCTCGCGCCGGCGCGGCTGAGCGGCGAGCAGTGCCCGGCGCGGCGCGCAGGCTGAGTACACTCAGCTTTCTACCAAAGTTCATTCAAGTATTTCTCAAGCATCCTTCAATCGCCTGTCCGTAGGTTCAGGAGCGCGGCGCCCGGCCGGACCGGGTCGCCGTCCACACCTGAGCTGAGGAGATCGCATGAACACGCTGTCCGTGACGACGGCGTGCCCTACAACGCCGCGCGGCAGATCGGCAACGGTTGGAACACGATCAACGCGATAGTCGGAGCCGACGTCACCGGCGACGGGTACGCCGACCTCGTGGGTCGCAGGAGCGATGGAACCCTGTGGTTGTACCCGGACAACATCGAGCGTGGCAACGGCGACCCCTACGGTGCGGCCCGCCAGATCGGCAACGGCTGGGGGATGTTCAACCACATCAGCTAGCGGCGTGACCCGAAGGCGCGCCCGGCACCCCGCCGGGCGCGCCGGCGCGGCTCGTAGACAAGCCGGCCGGACTGCTAGGTTCGAGCAACTCGTCCAGGTCCGCCTTGTCCTGGGCCGCGTCACCCCGCCCGGTGCGGCAGTCAGACGCCGGCCACCTCGGTGGCCCGTCCCGCCGGGCGGCGCCGAGGACACCCTATGACCCGAGCCGCCACCGGTTACGGCCCCCTGCTGCGCACACCCGGCGCAGCCGCCTTCTACCTGGCCGCCGCGCTCGGCCGCGTCGGCATCGCCATGACGGGCCTCGGTCTCGTCTGGCTGCTGCACGACCGCACCGGCTCCTACGCGACGGCGGGCCTCGCCGCGGCCGGGTTCGCCCTGGCCGAGGCCCTGGTCGGCCCGCACCTGGCCCGGCTGATCGACCGGTTCGGCCAGACCCGCACGCTGCCGTTCTACCTTCTCGGGCACGGCGCGGCGGTAGCCGGCCTGCTCCTGTCGACGACGCCCGCCGCCGCGGTCGTCGCAGCCACCTGCGCCGGCACCGCGGTGCCACAGCTCGGCGCCCTGTCCGCCGCACGCTGGGCACACCTGCTGCGGGCCGACCGGGCGGAGGAGCTGCCCAGCGCCTTCTCCCTGGAGTCGCTGGCCAACGCCACCGCTTTCCTCCTCGGCCCGGTGCTGGTCACCGCGCTCGGCGCGGCAGGGCACCCGGCGCCGGCCACGGCCCTCGCCGCGACCCTGGTCCTCGGCGGGGGTGCGGCGCTGGCCGTCCAGCGTCGCACCGCGCCGCCCGCGGCCCGCGCGCGCACCGAGGGCGAGCCGCGTGAACGGTCCGGCCTGCTCCGGCCGGCGTTCCTCCTCCTCGCCCTGCTCAACCTCGCGATCGGGCTGTACTTCGGCACCATGGGCGTCGCGGTCACCGCGTTCGCCGTCGGCCAGGGCACCCCCGCCGTCGCCACGCCGATCATCGCCGCCGCGAGCCTCAGCGGACTGCTCGGCGGCTGGCTCTACGGGCTGCGCAAGCACCCCACCCCGGCCCACCGCCAGCTCGTGCTCGCCACGATCTACCTGACGGCGACCGCGGCACTGCTGCCCCTCGCGCCGTCAGCGCTGTGGCTCGGCGCCGCAGTAGTGCTCACGGAGGCCGCGATCCCGCCGACCCTCGTGCTGCTGACCGTCCTGACCGAGCGGGCCGTCCGGCCCACGGCGCTCACCCAGGCGTTCACCTGGAACAACTCCGCGAGCGCGGCGGGATCGGCGCTCGCGGCGGCCCTGGCGGGGCGCGCCGCCGACACGTGGGACGCGTCGGCGGCGCTCCTCCTCGCGCCCGTCGCCGGGCTGCTCCTCGTGGTCCTGTCCGTGCTGCTCGGCCGGGTGCTCGACCGGGTGCGCGGCCAGGTTGCCCGGCCAGGTCGCCCGGCCGGATCAGCCCTGAGTCAGCTCTTAGTACGGCGCGGCCGCCGGGTCAGCAGGGGGTCGTGACCCCGCGGCCGGCTGACCGGGTGGACGGCGGCGAACGCCTCGTCCAGGACGTCCGGTGTCGCGATCGCGCCGTCGCCCCGTGCCTGGAGCGCCGCCATCACCTGCTCTGCCGCCAGGCGAAGGGATACGCCGGCGTTCCGTGCGGCGCTGACCAGGATCTCCGTCGCCTTGGCCTCGTCGACCCCTCGCACCGCCACGATGACACCCTTGACCTGCTCGATCGTCGCCTGACTGACGAAGGCGCGGTTCACCACGGACTCCGACCGGCGGTCGAGCGCCTCCTTCTGGACCGGCGTGACGTCGACGACGTAACCCACCAGCTGCGGCGACCGGCTGTGCGCGCTCTGCGAGCCCTGACCGGTGACGACGACGGACCTGGTCCGGCCGCTCCGGTCCACGATCCGGTGCGCGCACGCGAACGGCCTGCCGAGTCGAAGGGCCTCTCCGGCGGCCCGGACCACGCGGGTCCGGTCGTCGGGGTGCTTGCGGGAGCGAAGCGCCTCGAGGCCCGGCTCGATCTCGTTCTGCTTCCATCCGTGCATGGTGTAGACCTCGTCGGACCACCACCAGGTGCCGGAGGCAAGGTCGACGCTGTACCGGCCGACCAGAAGGTTGGTGCCCAGGCCGAGGGCGCGGGTCAGATCTGCCGCGGAAAAGCCCTGCGGGCTGGCTCCGGCGTCGTTCCCGGCCACTTCGGCGAAGTCCGTCTCGAGCTGAGTGACGGTTGACATATGAACCTCCCAGATCCCCTGCGGACCTGGAGCCGCTTCATGACCCCGAGTCTCAGAGTATAGAGGGGTTCGGACGATTCGGACAGTCGGGGTCTCAAGGACCCCCTCGAAACCGCAGGTCAGGCCCCTGTGGGAGTCGTGTCCTCCAGGGGCGCGAGCAGGGCTGACGCACCCTCTTCCCAGCGGCCGAGCGCGTACGCGCCGACGTCGCCCTCGATGGCCAGGCAGGCCGCGGCTCCGAGGAGGACGTCGTCGCGGATCGCGGGATCCTGCTCGACGAGCCTGCCCGCGAGGTCGCGCGCGGCGATCTGCTCGTGCACCGCGTCCGCCTCCACGTGCTCGTCGAAGTACCGCGTCGTGCCGGCGTCGTACCCGAGGCGCCGGAAGCCCGTGCTGTACAGGCGGCTCGGGATCGACGACGTGATCTCGTACGCGGCGAGGTGGCCGACGATCGCGCCCCTCAGGCGCCGGTGCAGCGCGAAGAGCGACATGGTGTTCAGCGAGACGAGCACCGGCGTCGGCACGACGTCGAGGTAGGCGCCGTAGGTGTCGTCGAGCCCGGCGCGGCGCATCGTGGCGGCGAAGAGCTCGGAGTGCAGGTAGCCCGGCCGGCCGCCGCCGTACTCGTCGGCCTGGATCTCCACGAGCGCGGCCTTCGGCGTGCCGTGCAGCCGGGGGATCGCCCACGTGTGGGGGTCGGCCTCCATGAGCTGGTAGATCGACCGCAGGGCCAGGAACTCGCGGGCCTGCTCGGCGGTGGCGTGCCGGGCGAGGTACCGCGAGAGGCTGGGGCTGTCGTCGGCCGCTGCGAGGTCGAACAGCCGCCTCGCGACGCCGGCGGCGTCGGTCTCCTCGCAGACGGGCCGGCCGGCGCGGGCCCGGACCGCGCCCTCGAACGGGCGCTCGAGCGACTCCCGCACCGCGAGCAGCGACGGTTCCCACTCCCACGCGTCGTCGACGCCGTCGACGCCGCGGTGGTGCAGCTCGTACAGGAGGGTGAGGGTGAGCTGCAGGTCCCCGTCGTGCAGGACGGCGAGCTCGTCGGCGGGGTCGGTGCGCTCGGTATCGCGCAGCGCGTCGCCGGCCGCGGCGCGCAGCGGCTCCAGCCGGGCGTGGACGTCGCCGGTGGGCGGTCCAGCCGCGAGCGCGGCGACCAGCGCGGCGCTCACCGGACCGCGCGGTCGGGGCAGGGGAAGGCGGCCGGCCGTACGTGCGGCGGGCGGCGCGGGTGGCTCGGACGTGGCATGCGCCGCACGTCCGTCGGCGTCGTCGGTGGAGGTGTGGTCCCGCACAGGGGTAGAGGTCATGTGGAGGCTCCTCGTCGCGCACAGGCTGCGCCTCTCCTCGACGCCGCGCCCATAGTGCGCATGATGCTGCCGACTCGCGAGGTGTGCACCCGGACCGGCTTCGGGTTGCGAGTGCGACTCACCGTCCTACGTTGGGGCCGAGGTCAGGAAGAGGCCGCACCGGTGGAGCACGGACCCGCCGAGGCTCGTGCTCGCCCCGCCCGGTCGCACTCGGGCGAGGAGGACGACGACAGGAGTCCGACATGAGTGGAACGGACATTCCGTACGGTACGGGGGCAGGTTCGCAGCGGACCTGGGAACCCGGTCGCGAAGCAGGCGGCGTCGGCACGGAGCAGGCCGGCACCGAGCCGACCGGCACGGAACAGACCGGCACGGAGCAGACCGGCACGGAGACGGCGGGCGTCAAGGAACGGGCCGGCGCGGCGGCGTCTCAGCTGGGTGAGGCGGGCCGCGAGACGGTTCGCGACGCGAAGGAGCGGGCGCGCGACGTCGCCCACGAGGCGGGCGACCGCACGCGTGGGCTGCTCGACCGCACGAGGAACGAGCTCGGCTCGCAGGTGGCGTCGCAGCAGCAGCACCTCGCGGGCGGGCTCCGCGCGCTGGGGGACGAGCTGACGCAGATGTCCAGCGGGACCCAGGACCCGGGCTACGCGACGGACCTGGTCCAGCGTGCCGGGGACGCCACCGGCCACGTCGCGCAGTGGTTCGAGGACCGCGAGCCCGGCGACGTCCTGCACGAGGTCGAGGACTTCGCCAGGCGCCGGCCGGGCCTGTTCATCCTGATGGCGGCGGGTGCCGGCCTGCTCGTCGGGAGGTTCCTGCGCGGTGCGAAGGATGCGCCGAGCGGCGATGCCTCTGGCGCGGAGGCGTCCGGCGGCGAGGCGTACAGCGGCGTCGCGACCGGCAGTGCCGGTGCGGCGGCCGGGTACGACGTCGGCTCGTCGCCCGCCACGAGCGTGAGCGAGCCGCCGCCGGCCTTCGCGTCGCCGGCCGCCGACGGCGTCCAGCCGCAGACCACCCGACCGCAGACCCTCGGGGGTGAGCGCGATGTCGAGTTCCCGTGACCCGTTCGCCGCGTCCAGCGCGGCACCGCAGACCACCACCGGCCGGGACGACCGGAGCATCGGTGAGCTGGTCAGCGAGGTCAGCCGGGACCTCTCGACGCTGATCCGGCAGGAGATCGAGCTCGCGAAAGCCGAGGCGGCGCAGTCCGCCAAGCGCGCGGGGAAGGGCGCCGGGATGTTCGGCGGCGCGGGGGTGGCGGGCCACATGGTCCTGCTGTTCCTGTCGCTCGCCCTGTGGTGGGCGCTCGGCAGCGCGATCGGCGGCGGCTGGTCCGCGCTGGTCGTCGCCCTCGTCTGGGCAGTGGTCGCCGCGGTGCTCGCCGCACGCGGGCGCAGCGAGCTCAAGGCGGTGGAGGGGCTGCCGCAGACCGCCGACTCGGTCAAGAAGATCCCCGACGCACTCAAGGGACACGAGGAGAGGAACTCATGAGCACCAGCGATCCCAACGAGATCCGGGAGAACATCGAGCGCACGCGCGCGGAGCTGAGCCATGACGTCGACACGCTCGGGGACCGGGTGACGCCCAGCCACATCGTGGAGCGGCAGAGGGAGAAGGTCCGGGAGCGCGTGACCGACGTCAAGGAGCGGGTGATGGGCAAGGCGCACGACACCATGGACTCCGTGGGGGGCTCCGTGGGCGGCGCGACGCACGACCTGGCGGACCGGGGGCGCGAGAAGGCGTCATCGGTCGCCGACTCGGCCCGGCACACCGCCTCGTCCGCCGCCGAGTCCGTGCGGTCGGCGCCGCGTGCGGTGCGGGAGCGGACGCAGGGCAACCCGCTCGCCGTCGGCCTGGTGGCCTTCGGCGTCGGGCTCGTGGTCGCGTCGCTGCTCCCCACGACCCGCGCCGAGCAGCGCGCGGCGGCCGCCGCCAAGGAGAAGGCGGCGCCGCTGGTCGACGACATCAAGTCGACCGCGAGCGAGGTCGTGCACGACCTCGAGGAGCCGGCGAGGGAGAGCATGGAGGCCGTCCGGGACGCCGCGAAGGATGCAGCGCAGCAGGTCGGGCAGCACGGGCGGGAGGCCGCTGCCGACGTCCGCTCGCGGGTGACCGGGAACGGCTGACCCTGCCCTCGGTCGGTGCCGGCCGGTGCTACCGGTCGGCACCGGCCGGCCTTCGTCCTGGGAGATGACATGAGCGACAGCGATGACGCGATGGCCCGGACCGGCGCGGCCAACGGGACCGACACAGCAGGCCGGACCGACACGGCGGAGCGGACCGACGCTCCGGCACCCGACGACCGGCGCAAGCCGGAGTCGCCGCCGGCGCTGCACGGCAGGACGTGGACGTACGTCCTGCGGAACAGCGTGCGGCAGTTCTCGCGCGACCAGTGCACGGACCTGGCCGCGGCGTTGACCTACTACGCGGTGCTCGCCGCGGCACCTGCGCTGCTCGCACTGGTCTCGGTGCTCGGTCTCGTGGGCAACGGAGGCCAGGCGGTCGAGCGCGTGATCGGCACGATGGACGGCGTCCTGCCGCCCGACGTGCTGTCCGTGGTCGAACCGCTCGTCCAGAACGCCGCCGGCGGCGGCGGCAAGGCCGGGTTCGCCCTCCTCCTCGGTGTGGTGCTGGCCCTGTGGTCCGCCTCCGGCTACGTCGGCGCCTTCGGACGTGCGATGAACCGGATCTACGAGGTCGACGAGGGCCGGCCGGTCTGGAAGCTCCGCCCCGTGATGCTGCTGGTCACCCTCGTGGCCGTCGTCATAGCCGCGTTGATCGTGGCTGCGGTGGCGCTCAGCGGGCCAGTCGCGCAGGCCGTCGGGGACGCCGTCGGGCTCGGTTCGACCGCCGTGACCGTCTGGGGCATCGCCAAGTGGCCGGTGGTCCTGCTGCTCGTCGTGGTCCTGGTGGCGATCCTCTACCACGTCACCCCGAACGTGCGGCAGCCGAAGATGCGCTGGCTGAGCGTCGGTGCGTTCGTCGCGATCCTCGTGTGGGTGCTCGCGTCCGCGGCGTTCGCGCTGTACGTGGCGACGTTCGCCAGCTACGACGCCACGTACGGGTCGCTCGCCGGGATCATCGTGTTCCTCCTGTGGCTCTGGATCACGAACCTCGCGCTGCTGTTCGGCGCGGAGCTGGACGCGGAGCTGGAGCGGGGCCGCGAGCTCCAGGGCGGCATCGCAGCGGAGGAGACGGTGCAGCTGCCACCCAAGGACGCCCGCGCGAGCGAGAAGCGGGAGGCGAAGCATCGCAAGGAGGTGGAGCGCGGCCGGGAGCTGCGGCTCGCCGCCGAGCGGGACGGCGCCGGCAAGGACGACGCCGAGCGGGACGACCGCACCGACCACCGAGCCTGAAGGAGACCGCATGACGACGTTCGACGAGTCCCTGGCAGCCCGTGCGCAGGAGGCGACCGGCGGCGCCGCCCCGGAGGTCACGGTCACGGCGTGCCCCGACGGGCCGCTGCTGCTGCGCGGCCCGGCGACGATCCTCGGCCCCGACGGCGAACCCGTGGAGCGCCGTCGGGCCACCGTGGCCCTGTGCCGCTGCGGCGGCAGCGCCATCGCACCGTGGTGCGACGGGACGCACAAGGTCAACGGCTACCGCTCGACGGACCAGACGCCGCCCGGCCCCGGTGGACCACGGCGTCCGCGCGGCGGAAGCGGCAGGTGAGTCGACGGGTGTTCGGCCATGCTGACCGTATGCCCGACACCATCTCGCAACGGACGAACCGGTCCGAGGACGGCGACCTGACCGTCGTCGGGCACGTGTGGGCGCTGCCCGGCGCGGCCCGGGCCGTCGTCCTCGTGCACGGGGTGGGATCGTCGTCGCGCGCGTACGCCAAGCTCGCCGGCCACCTCGTGGAGCAGGGTGAGGTGCACGCGGTGGACCTGCCCGGCTTCGGCACGTCGCCGCACCTGCGCAGGGACGTCACCGTCGCCGAGCACGCGAGCGCCGTCGCGCGGTACATCCGGGAGTACGTGCTCGACGTGGGGCTGCCCGCGCCGGTCGTCGTCGGCCACTCGATGGGTGCCCAGGTGGTGGGGCAGATGCTCGCGGACCAGCCCGGCGTCGCGAGCGCGGGCGTCCTCGTCGGCCCGACGGCGGAGCCCGGCACGCGCACCATCCCCCGCCAGGCGGTGCGCCTGGCGGTGGATGCCGTCGGTGAGCCACCGCGCACGGTCGGCGTGCTGATCGTCGACGCGCTGGTGCGGTGCAGCGTGCCGTACTACCTCGGGCAGCTGCGCCACGTCGTCGACCACCGGCTCGAGGAGGTCCTGCCCCGCGCCACCGTGCCGGTCGTCGTGGTGCGCGGCGCGCGCGACCCGGTAGCGCCGGCCCACTGGGTCGAGCTGCTCGCGGCGCGCGCCCCGGTCGGGGCGCACCGCACGGTGCGCGGCAGGCACCATGCCATGGACGTGGACCCCGCGGGCGTCGCCGAGACGGTGCTCGAGGCCTGGCGGGCGGCGGAACGGGGCATCGGGTGAGCGAACGACGGCGCTCGCCCGACGGAACGCTCGCCCGGCTCGTGGCGTGGGGCGCCGACTACGCGTGGGCCGCCGAGCGGCAGCTGCGTCATCTCGTCCGGCGGCCGCGGCTGCCCGCCGCGGCACCGGGATCGCGCGCGCCCGTCCTGCTCCTGCCCGGCATCTACGAGACCTGGGAGTTCCTGCAGCCCGTTGCCGCTGCGCTGGCCCGTGCGGGCCACCCGGTCCACGCGGTCCCCGGCCTCGGGTACAACGCCCGGCCGGTCCCCGAGTCGGCCGACGTCGTGGTCGAGCACCTGGAGCGGACCGGGCTGAGCGGTGTCGTGCTCGTCGCGCACAGCAAGGGCGGCCTCATCGGCAAGCGGGTCCTGCTCTCCGCGGTGAGCGACCGGGTGCTCGGCATGGTCGCGGTCGCGACGCCGTTCACGGGCTCCCGCTGGGCGCGGTACATGCTCTCGCGGTCACTGCGGTCGTTCGACCCCCGCGACCCGGTGCTGCTGGCCCTCGCCGGGGAGCTGCTCGTCAACGAGTGCATCACCGCCGTCTACCCGCGGTTCGACCCGCACATCCCCGAGACCGGACGGCTGGAGGGCGCGCGGAACGTCGAGCTGCCGCTGTCGGGACACTTCCGGCCGCTGGGGCACCCGCTGCTCGTCGTGACGGTGGTGCGCGAGGTGGCGCGGGTGGAGTCGGAGCGTGCGGTTCGGTGAGCCGGGCCGCACGTGGTCAACTGGGACGTGCTCACCGTCCGCCACAGCTCGCCGCGCCGGACCGACGTCGCCCTGACGCTCGGACCGCTGGGGCACGGGCCCGCGGACCCGACGTTCCACCGGGCGGCGGACGGGTCGGTCTGGCGGACGTCGCTGCTGGCCACGGGCCCGGTGACACAGCGGTTCGTGCCCGCAGGCCCGCACGAGGTGGTGGTGCAGCTCTGGGGTGACGGCGCGCGGGAGGCCGCCGACGCGCTGCCGACGCTGCTCGGCGAGGACGACGACGTCACGGACTTCGCGCCGCCGCCACAGGTCCGCGACGCCCACCGGCGGGCTGCCGGGATGCGGATGGTGCGCAGCGGCCGGGTGCTGGAGGCCCTCGTGCCGGCGGTGCTGGAGCAGCGCGTGCAGACCGTGACGGCCCACCGGGCGTGGCAGTGGCTCGTGCGGCGGTACGGCACCCGGGCGCCGGGCCCGTCGCCCGAGGGGCTGCGGGGCGGGTTGCGGGTGGTTCCCGACGCGCTGACCTGGACGCGGGTGCCGGTGTGGGACTGGCACCGCGCCGGCGTCGACCCCGGACGCGCCCGCACGGTGATGCGGTGTGCCCTGGTGGCGCCGCGCCTCGAGGAGGCGTGCGCGATGGCGCCCGCCGAGGCTCGCGCACGGCTCGAGAAGGTTCAGGGCGTGGGGGTGTGGACGTCGGCGGAGGTGGCGCAGCGCGCCTTCGGCGACGCGGACGCCGTCTCCGTCGGCGACTTCCACCTGCCGGCGGCGGTCGGCTGGGCGCTGTCCGGCGAACGCACCGACGACGCAGGGATGCTGCGGCTGCTGGCGCCGTACGCCCCGCACCGGCACCGGGTGGTCCGGCTGCTCATGATCGACGGGCGGGCCAAGGCACCCCGTCGGGGGCCGAAGACGCCGATCGCGGACTACCGGGCGTTCTGAGCGGTAGTTGTTGCCGGGTTGCCGGGGGTCTCTGCGCTGGGTTCTTGCGCCCCTCACGGTGCGCTCGTGGCACCTGCGGTAGCCCCTGCGGCCGGACGGCTCAGGTCGGCCGCGTACCGCGCGGGGGTCACGCCGAACCGCCGGCGGAACGCGGCGATGAAGCTGCTCACCGACGTGTAGCCGACCTGGTGCGCCGCCACCTGCACGGCCGCGCCCTCGGCGAGGTGTCGCGTCGCGGCGTGCAGCCGCGCGTGCACCCGCCAGTCGCGGAACGTGGACCCGGTGCCATGCACGAAGGCGCGGGCCAACGTCTTGGTGCTCACCCCGAGCTCGGCGGCCCAGGCCTCCAGCTCACGACCGTCCGCCGGGTCCTCGAGGAGCCGAGCGGCGACGGCGCGCGCCCGCGGGTCGCGGGGGAGCGCCACCACGTCGCGCACCACCGCGAGGTCGCAGAGGACCTCCGCGAGCAGACGACGGCACAGCGCGCGCCGCCGCGGGGTCGGCACACCCTCCGTGAGGTGCAGCATGAGCGCCCCCACCAGGGGATCGGACGCGAGCGTCCGCGGTGTCGACCAGTCGCCGTCGGGCCGCAGGAGCGGGTCGACGTAGAGGCTGATGATCTCCGCACCCTCGGGGAAGACCATCTCGTGCATGGTGCCGGCAGGGATCCACATCAGGTGGTCGCGCCGCAGGTGCCAGCGTTCGCCGACCACCTCCAGCTCGACCGAGCCCGACACGAGCCACGCGACCTGGTCCTCCTGGTGGGAGTGCCGCTCGAACCGGCTGCCCGTGCCCAGGACATCGCGGGAGACCGTGAACATCGCCGATGTCTCCTCAACGGCATCGACCGCGCCGACGGGCACGGCATCCACCGCCGAATGTTCCACAACCGACATGCCGATGTCCCTTCGAAGGTAGTCGTGTCCGCTGAGCGCCATGGTGCACCAGGTTAGGTAAGGCTAATCTGACCCCGCCCAATCCGCCATAACGGCCGAAAGATCTCATGAACCTCAAGCCTTCGCACCGCGTCGTCGCAGCCTCCCTGACGCTGACGCTCGCCGCCGCCCTGTCCGCGTGCACGTCGTCGGACGCGACCACCGAGAACCCGAACTACACGACGGAGCCGAGCGACACGTTCCCGGTGACGGTCGAGCACCAGTTCGGCGAGACGACGATCGAGGCGGAGCCGCAGCGGGTGGTCGTGGTCGGCCTCACCGAGCAGGACATCCTGCTGGAGCTGGGCGTCACCCCCGTCGCGACCACCGAGTGGTACGGCGAGCAGCCCTACGCCGTGTGGCCCTGGGCCGTCGACCTGCTCGGCGACGCCGAGCCCGAGGTGCTCACCACCACCGACGGCTTCGAGTACGAGAAGATCGCGTCGCTGCGGCCCGACCTGATCGTCGGCACCAACGCCGGCCTCGAGCAGGACACGTACGACAAGCTCTCCGAGATCGCACCGACCGTCGCGAGCGTCGAGGGTTCGGAGCCGTACTTCTCGAGCTGGCAGGAGCAGACCCGCGTCGTCGCCGCGGCCGTCGGCCGCTCCGCGGAGGGTGAGGACCTGATCGACGGCGTCGAGGCCGCCTACGTCGAAGCCGCTGCGGCACACCCCGAGTTCGCCGACCTCACCGCGACGTTCTCGCAGGGCGCTGCCTGGGAGGGCAACCTGTGGGTCTACCCGGAGGGCCTGAACACCGACTTCCTCACGGACCTCGGGTTCACCATCACGCCGGGACTCGAGGAGTACGCGCCCGAGGAGGGCGTGCAGGCGCAGATCTCGGCGGAGAACACGGGCCTGCTGGAGGCCGACGTCGTGGTCTTCGCGACCGAGGAGCCGGACGCCATCGACGGCCTGCTGGACTTCGGCACCCTGTCGACGCTGCCGGCGGTCGAGGAGAACCGGGCGATCTACACCGACGGCGAGCTCGCCGGCGCCATCTACTTCCTGACGCCGCTGAGCCAGAAGCACGTCCTCGAGGAGCTGCTGCCCCGCCTGGAGAGCGCTGTCGCCGGCGAGGCCCCGCGCAGCACCGAGGGGTGATGAGCCGCACGACCGCCGCCGCCACCCCGCGGCTGCAGCGCCGCCGGGCGGCGGGGCTCGCCGTCGCCCTGGCGGCCCTCGCCGTGGCGGCGCTGCTGAGCGTCATGGTGGGCTCCAGGCAGCTCTTCCCCGCCGAGATCCTGCAGGCGCTGGTGGCGCCCACCGGGTCCGACGTCGACCGGATAGTCCTCGAGCTGCGCCTCCCGCGCACGCTCGCCGCCGTGGTCGTCGGCGCGGCCCTCGGCGTCTCGGGCGCGCTCATCCAGGCGTTCACCCGCAACCCCCTCGGCGACCCGGGCATCCTCGGCGTGAACGCCGGAGCGTCCCTCGGCGTCGCGTGCGGCATAGCGCTGTTCGGCACCCGCCTGCCCGCGCAGCACCTCGGCTTCGCCTTCGTCGGCGCCCTCGTCGCGACCGTGGTCGTGCTGTTCATCGGCGCGGCCGGCCGCAGCGCCGACCCGGTGCGCCTCACGCTCGCGGGAGTCGCGGTCGCCGCGGTGCTCTCCGGCGTCACCACCGCCATCACCCTGCTGGACCCGGTCACCTTCAACCAGATGCGCGGCTGGGCGGCAGGCACGTTCGTCGAGCGCGACCTCGACGTCGTCCTGCCCGCCGTCCCGGTGGTCGGCGCGGGGCTCGTCATCGCGCTGGTCTGCGCCCGCTCCCTCAACGCGCTCGGGCTCGGCGACGACCTCGCCTCGGCGCTCGGCACGCACGTCGGCCTCACCCGCGCGCTCGCGGTCACCGGCATCACCCTGCTCGCCGGCGCCGCGACCGCCGTCGCCGGACCCATCGGCTTCGTCGGCCTCATGGTGCCGCACGTCGCCCGGTGGCTGGTCGGCCCCGACCAGCGCTGGATCCTCCCGTACTCGGCGGTGCTCGCCCCGGTCGTGCTGCTCGTGTCCGACGTCGTGGGCCGCGTCGTCCTCTGGCCCGGCGAGGTGCCCGTCGGGATCGTGACGGCGTTCGTCGGCGCCCCGGTGCTCATCGCTCTGGTCCGACGGCGGACGGCGAGCGCCCTGTGACCGCCATCGACTTCGGCGCCCGGGTGGCGGTCGTCCGCTGGGGCGGCTTCTCCCTGCGCCTCCACGTCCGCACAGTGGTCGTGAGCGCCCTGCTCCTCGTCGCGACGCTCGCCGGGGCGCTCGTGGCGCTCTGCCTCGGCGACCTGCCGCTGACCGTCCGCGACGTGCTCCTCGCGTTCGCCGGCCAGCAGAGCGGCATCGTCTCGACCGTCGTCCTCGAGTGGCGCGCCCCACGCGTGCTCGCCGCCGTCGTGTTCGGCGCGGCGCTCGGCGTCTCCGGCGGGCTCTTCCAGTCGCTCACCCGCAACCCGCTCGCCAGCCCCGACATCATCGGGCTCTCGGCCGGCTCGTACACGGGCGCACTGCTCGTCATCATCGTCCTCGGGGGCGGCACGTACCTCGTCGCGGGCGGCGCGCTCGTCGGCGGCCTGGTCGCGGCGGCGCTGGTCTACCTGCTCGCCTACCGGGACGGCATCCAGGGCTTCCGCCTGATCGTCGTGGGCATCGGCCTGTCGGCGATGCTGGGCGCCGTCTCGACCCTCCTCGTGCTGCGCGCACGCCTCGAGATCGCGATGACCGCCGCCATCTGGGGTGCGGGTTCGCTGGGCCGGATCGGCTGGGCCGAGGCGCTCCCGTCGGTGCTCCTCGTCGCCGTCGTGCTCCTGTTCATCGGCGGGCTCGCCGCCCCCATGCGCCAGCTCGAGCTCGGCGACGACGCGGCCCGCGCGCTCGGCATCCGGGCCGAACCCGTCCGGCTCGCGCTCGTCCTGAGCGGCGTCGCACTCACCGCCGCCGTCACCGCGTTCGCGGGACCCATCGCCTTCGTGGCGCTCGCGGCACCCCAGATCGCCCGGCGCCTGACCGGCTCCGCCGGTACGGCGCTCGTCCCCGCGGGCCTCCTCGGCGCCCTGGTCCTCGTGGTGTCCGACGTCGTCGCGCAGCACCTTCTCCCGCAGCCGCTGCCGGTGGGCATCGTCACGATCGTCGTCGGCGGCGGCTACCTCGTCTGGCTCCTCGTCCGCGAAGCACGGAAGCGACCATGAACACCGAAACCAGCCAGTCCGGCACCAGCCAGTCCGGCACGGCGACCGTCACCGGCAACCGCCTGCACGCCGACGCCATCACGCTCGGCTACGACAAGCGGGTGATCTCGCGGGAGCTGTCCGTCGAGATCCCCGACGGCTCGTTCACGATGATCGTCGGCCCCAACGCGTGCGGTAAGTCGACGCTCCTGCGCGCGCTGTCGCGGCTGCTCCCGCCCAGCGCCGGACAGGTGGTGCTCGACGGGCGGGCCATCTCGTCGTACCGCGCCAAGGAGGTCGCCCGGGTGCTCGGCCTGCTCCCGCAGTCCTCGCTCGCGCCCGACGGCATCACCGTCGCCGACCTCGTCGCCCGCGGCCGGCACCCGCACCAGAGCATGATCCGGCAGTGGTCGCCCGCCGACGAGCAGGCGGTCCACGCCGCGATGGAGGCGACGGGCGTGACCGAGCTGTCGGGCCGCCTCGTCGACGAGCTCTCCGGCGGCCAGCGGCAGCGGGTCTGGGTGGCCATGGTGCTCGCGCAGGAGACCCCGCTCCTGCTGCTGGACGAGCCCACGACGTTCCTCGACATCGCCCACCAGATCGAGCTCATGGAGCTGCTCGCCGACCTCAACTCCGACGGCCGCACCCTCGTGACCGTGCTGCACGACCTCAACCAGGCGGCCCGCTACGGCACCCACCTCATCGCCATGCGCGACGGCGCCGTGGTCGCCCAGGGCCCGCCCGCCGAGATCGTGACCGCCGAGCTGGTCGAGGAGGTGTTCGGGCTGCCCTGCGTCGTCGTGCCCGACCCGGTCACCGGTACGCCGTCGGTGACACCCGTCGGGCGCTCCCGGGACCGGCGGGGTGCCCGATGAGCCACCGTACCGGCCGGGACCGGACCTGGCCGCGGACGCCCGCCGAACCCGTGCGCACGCGTGAGATCCGCGTCGACGAGCGCACGACGCCCCGCCGCCTCACCCTGTGCGTCATGACCGGCGCGCGCCGGTACACGGTGCCCGCCGCGGCCCTGAGCATCACCCATCAGCTCGGCGAGGCGCTCGTCCCGGTGCTCATGGGGGTCGCCATCGAGCGGGCGGTCAGCACCGGCGACGCCGCGCAGCTCGTGCTGTGGGTCGCGCTGCTCGCCGCGGACTTCGCGCTGCTGTCGTTCTCCTGGCGGTTCGGCTCCCGGCTCGCCGAGCTCGGCACGCTGGTCGTGCAGCACCAGCTCCGTTCGACGGTGAGCGCGCACCTGCTCACCAGGGCGCCGTCGCGCGGCGCCTCGGCGTCGCCGGGGGTCGCGCTCTCGCTGGCGACCTCCGACGTGAGCCGGCTCTCCTCCGCGGTCGCGATCGGCGTGTACCCCGTGGGGCAGCTCGCGGCGGTCGTCTTCGGCGGGACGGTGCTGCTGGTCATCTCGTGGCCGCTCGGCCTCGCCGTCCTGCTCGGCGCGCCGGCGGTCCTGTGGCTCACCGACCGGACCGGCGGGTCGCTGCGCCGTCGCAGCGGCGACGAGCAGGAGGCCGCCGCCGCAGCAGCGGGCGAGGCCGCCGACCTCATGTCCGGCTACCGGGTGCTCAAGGGCGTCCACGCCGAGGCCGAGGCGGGACGCCGCTACCGGCGCGCGAGCGGCGTGGCGCTCAGGAGCACCCTGCGGGCGCGCCGGGCCGAGGGCCTGTTCGTCGGCACCATGGATCTCACCACCGGGCTGTTCGTCACGGCGATCACGGTCGCGGCGGGCATCCTCGCCGTGCGGGGCACCATCGGGATCGTCGAGCTGGTCACGGTCGTCGGGCTCACGCAGTTCCTCCTGGAGCCGCTGCAGTCGCTCGCCCGCAACGCCGGCACGCTGTGGGCGTCGGCCAACGCGTCGGCGGCGCGACTCCTCGAGCTGCTGCGGGAGGAGCCCGGGCCTGTGCAAGGGGTCGACGCCGCTGCCGCGGACGGGCCGGTGGCCGAGCGCGCGGTGGCTGAGCGCGTAGCGGCCGAGCTCGCTCAGGACGTGCCCGGCGGGGAGCTCGTCGCCGTGGCCGCCGACGCACGCACCGCCCGGGCCCTGCTCGACACGATCCGCGGCGCACGGCCCGACGCGCTCGTCGTGCCGCACGAGGCCCACCTGTTCGCCGGCACGGTGCGCGAGAACGTCGCGCTCCCCGGGGCCGACACCGACCGGGTCGCCGCGGCGCTGGACGCAGCGGGCTGCGGGGAGCTCGCCGAGATCCTCACCCACGGCTGGGACACTCCGGTGGGCGAGGGCGGCGCGTCCCTCTCGGGCGGCCAGCGGCAGCGGGTGGCGCTCGCCCGCGCGCTCGCCACGGACGCCCCGCTGCTCGTCCTGCACGATCCGACGACCGCCGTCGACGCCGTCACCGAGGCCGCCATCGCCGACGGGCTGCGCCGCGTGCGCGCGGGCCGGCGGACCGTGCTCGTCACGCGTTCCCCGGCGTTGCTGCAGGTCGCGGACCGGGTGGTCGACGTCGTGCCAGAGCTCGCAGCAACGGGGGAGCGCCGATGAGCACTGACCACAGCCTGCCCGTCGCCGACGGGCGCACGGTGCTGCGCGAGATGTGGCGCGCCCTGGACCGCCGCGGCTGGCGGCTCGCCGGGCTGGTGGTCGTCTTCGTCGCCACCGCGGCGGCCGGGGTCCTGCCGTCGCTCGCGATCGGCCGCGTGGTCGACGCTGTCACCGCCGGCGGGGAGGCGCGCACCGTCTGGATCGCCGGCGCGGTCATGGCCGGCTCCGTGGTGGTCGGCGCGGTGCTCGCCGCCGTCGGCATGATCGGGGCGTCCCGCCTGCTCGAGGGGATGCTCGCCCGCCTGCGCGAGGACATGGTCACGGCCGCGCTGCGGCTGCCCCAGGCGCAGGTCGAGCGTGCAGGGACCGGCGACCTCGTCTCCCGCGCGGGGGACGACGTCGCCGAGGTCGCCGCGGCGATCCCCGCCGTCGTGCCCGCACTCACCGGGTCGCTCTTCACGATCGTCGTCACGTTCGGCGGGATGGCGGTGATCGACCCGCGCTACGCCCTGGCGCTGCTGGTCATCGTGCCCGTGCACGTGCTCGCCGTGCGCAGGTACCTGCGGGGAGCCCCGCGGTTGTACGCGGGCGAACGCGCCGCCATGGCGCACCGCGCGCAGCACCTGCTCGACTCGCTCCGGGGCATCGAGACGGTGCGCGCCTTCGACCTGTCCGGCCGGCACCTGGTGCGGATCCGCGCGGCGTCCTGGGCCGTGGTGCGGTGGACCATGCACGCCCGCGCCGTCCAGAACGCGTTCTCGGGGCGGATCAACGCCGCCGAGCTCGCGGGCATGACGGCGCTCCTCGTCGTCGGGTTCTTCGTCGTGCGGGACGGCGGAGGCACCATCGGCGGCACGACGGCGGCCATGCTGCTGTTCCTGCGCCTGTTCAACCCCATCGGCGCGCTGCTGTTCGTGATCGACGACCTGCAGTCGGCGCTGGCGTCGCTCGCACGGATCACCGGGGTCGTCGAGGCCGGGCGCGGGGACGCCGGCGGGGACGACGCCCGCTCGCGGCGTCGCGCCCCTGACGGCGCCGGGCGCGGGGACGGTTCGAACGACCTCCGCTCGCGGCCGCGCGCCTTGGACGGTGCCGGGCTCGGCCTGCGCGGCGTCGGCCACTCGTACTCGCCCGGCCACCCGGTCCTCGCCGACGTCGACCTCCGGGTCGCGCCGGGCGAGACGGTTGCCGTCGTCGGCGCGTCAGGCGCGGGCAAGAGCACGCTCGCGGCGCTCGCGGCGGGCGTGCACGGCGCGACGTCCGGCGCCGTCGAGACCCCGGGCGGCGTCGTGCTCGTCACGCAGGAGGTGCACGTGTTCGACGCCAGCCTGCGCGACAACCTCACCCTCGCCCGGCCGGACGCCGGCGACGCAGCACTGCGGCACGCCCTCGGCGTCGTGGGCGCCGAGGGGCTCCTGGACCGCCTCCCGGACGGCCTCGACACCCGCCTCGACGGTTCCGCGCTCACCCCCGCCGAGGCGCAGCAGCTCGCCCTGGCCCGGGTGCTGCTGGCCGATCCCGGCGTCGCGATCCTCGACGAGGCCACCGCCGAGGCCGGCTCGAGCGACGCCGGCCGCCTCGAGCGGGCGGCCCAGGCGGTGATCGGTGGGCGCACCGCTCTCGTCGTCGCGCACCGGCTGAGCCAGGCCGCCGCGGCGGACCGGGTGGTCGTGCTGGAGCGCGGCCGCATCGCGGAGGAGGGCACACACGCGGAGCTCCTGGCCTCGGGCCGCGGTTATGCCCGGCTGTGGGAGGCCTGGCGCCGGCACCGGGACTGAGTTCGGTCCCTTGCGTGTGCTGCTGGGCTGACTTCGGTCCTTTGCTGGCCCGGCGTCGGTGACTTCGGTCTCTTGCTGGCCCGGTGCTGGTGACTTCGGTCTCTTGCTCCGAGATCGGTCGGTTGAATGACCGATCTGAGGGCAAAGGACCGAAGTCGCGATACGCCGGATGCAAGGGACCGAAGTCGCCCGCGCCGAGGTCGGCACCCCGCTGGCGCACCTGACCGAGGTCGGCAGTTTGCATCGAAGTCGGCACAGCGCCGGACCGATCTCGATGCAAACTGCCG